>JACMLR010000457.1 GCA_014379515.1 Chitinophagaceae bacterium | reverse complement strand
TTAGCGTATATGCGTGGCCGTACGCTCGATAATGCATTCATTATTTTGGATGAAGCTCAAAACGCGACCGATCTGCAAATTAAAATGTTCCTCACACGTATCGGTTCCAACGCAAAAGCCATCATCACAGGTGATGTTACACAGATTGACCTTCCAAAGAATCAGCGTAGCGGTTTAGATAAAGCTGTTCGCATTCTTAAAAATATAGATGGTATCGCACATATTGAATTGAATGAGGAAGATGTGGTCCGCCACCGTCTCGTCAAGGCGATCATTCGTGCTTACGATAAAGAGAAGGCAGCAGAAGACGAGTTTCATGCACCGTTGCCGCTTGCTAAAAAAGCAGTAAAGGACAGCCCGGAAACTCCACCTGCGGAATAATCTTTCGATATAATTTGACAAGCCTGCGGTTTTATCTGCAGGCTTTTTTATTTTTGGATATGAAGCTATTATACCTCATGGCTCTAAGCCTCCTGGTTTTAGTCATCTCGTGCAATTCAACCAACTTTACAAAAGCTAGCTCTGCCACAGAAGCCGGACGCGAATTTGTCGATGCCATTCTCGATGGAAATCACGACAAAGCATTTTTCTACTTGCTAAAGGATTCGACCAATGAGCTGCTCTTCGAACAGCAAAAATCGAATTATCATCAATTGAGCAACTCAGATAAAAAAAATTATGAAGAGTCGTCGATTGTTGTGATAGATATTAAACCAGAAAGCGATTCAGTAAACATCTTCAGATACTATCATTCTGCAAATCCAAAGGACACTACACCATTACGCGTTGTAAAAAAGCAAGAAGAATGGTTGGTTGATTTAAAATCCGTAATAAAAATGTGACCGAATGCTTTTCAAAAATGTTCTTTGGATCGCACTTGGTGGCGGGCTCGGGTCGGTTCTCCGGTATCTTGCCCACAAATGGATTTCATCGGCAACAACAAACCCCTTCCCGTTAGGAACGTTACTTGTAAATGTCATCGGCTGTCTCCTTATCGGAATTTTCTTTGCATTGTCGCTTCGTCAAAATTATCTATCAACTGAATTGAAACTGTTTTTGATGACGGGCCTGTGCGGCGGCTTCACCACATTTTCTGCATTTACATTAGAAGGGATGAACCTGATCAATGAGCAACGTTTGCTCGTTTTCTTTTTATACTTTTCATGCAGCATCGTATTAGGCCTAGCGGCGACCTTCGCAGGATACTTGCTGGCGCGATAACAATTAAAACCTTTGTATGATTACAGTACTACATCCATGGCACGGCGCATTTTATGGAGAAAAGGCACCGCAGGAAGTCAACGCAATTATAGAAATCCCGCAGGGAAGCCGTGCGAAATATGAAGTTGATAAAACAACCGGTCTTCTAAAACTCGACCGGGTGATATATTCTTCTTTCCACTACCCTATTAACTATGGCTTCATTCCGCAAACGCTGGGTCAGGACGGAGATCCACTGGACATATTGGTGTTTTGTTCCCAATCGATTCAACCGCTATGCCTCGTCGAAGCCACCGTTGTTGGAAATATGCAGATGATCGATAGCGGCCAGGTTGATGATAAGATCATTGCCGTTGCAAAAAAGGATCCCTCCGTGAACCACATCAGAAGCATCAGCGAACTGCCACCGCATTTCATTAATGAACTGAGAAATTATTTCGAACAATATAAAGTGCTCGAAAATAAAGTGGTGGAAATTGATAATTTTCAGCCGGCTGATATTGCATACAATGTCATCAGCGAAGCAATCTCTTTTTACAAAGAAACGTTCAGGCAAACCAAATGAAATCACAAGCAATGGAGACCCAGCAATTAATCATCATTGTCCTCATCGGATTGGCCGCCGGTATTTTAAGTGGACTTGTAGGTGTCGGCGGTGGAATTATAATGGTGCCTATCCTGGTACTTGTCCTTCATTACAACCAGCACCAGGCACAGGGAACTTCATTGGCCGTACTAACATTGCCAGTGGTCGTCCTCGGTTTTCTAAAATATTACCAGGAATGTAAAAAGATGGGAACGCCAATCGATTTGCGTGTTGTCGGCCTGCTCGCCATCGGTTTTGTTGTCGGCGCCTATATCGGCAGCAGTGCAGCCGTTAAAATTGATAAAGACCTGCTTAAAAAAATCTTTGGCGTTGTACTGCTCTACACTGCAATCAAAATGTTCGGTTGGGATATGCTGTTAGTGCGATGGGTTAAAGGTATCTTTTGATAATGCGCAGCTTATGAGTACGCAGACGGGTTTCTGCGTTAACAATGCCAGCGCCATCCATTGGATCAATTCTTACTTTGCCATGCGCGTGCACCACCTCGCTACTATTTAATAGCAATCCAACGTGATAAATTTTTCCGTCCCCATCATCGAAAAAGGCAAGATCACCACACTGAACTTGTTCAAGAAAATCAACCGCTTCGCCGCGAGTCGCTTGTAAACTTGCATCGCGTGGAAGAGCGACTCCCAGAAGTTTATATATTACTTGCGTAAAGCCGCTGCAATCGGTACCAAACATCGTTCGTCCCCCCCACAAATAGGGTGTATTCAACCAGTCATCGACATAAGATCGAATAAGCTCCTCCGAGGGTTTGACATCTTTGGGCGAAATCGCATTCCCAGATATGTAGTTACAATTTGCTTTTCCAACAGTAAACAGGTTATTGCTGAGACCAGGAAGCGATGAACCCATCGGAAGATTCATTCGAACTTCGTTAAAAAGGATATGATCTCCGAGATCCGGACCAGCTGTGACATACGTTGTACCGATACGCGCGGTTAGCTCGTCAATCATTTCAAGTTGCAGGCTGCTAACCCAACCTTCATAAGAATCGTGCAGTGTTCGCACCCTATACCAGGTATTTGCTTTTTCGAGCACTTCCATTGTTTCGCCGAATAGAACCTGGTTTACCATTTCGGCTTCATGTGCAGGAAGTTTGCGGACGGGTAACGCAGCTACTGCACAAATCGCAAAGTCCATATTCTTAATTTGATAAAATAAAGATACAGATTGAAGGAGGTGTTGTGAACTTTTTGTGCTGCTGCATCTTACTGATATAAAAATGATATTTTCATCGTGTGAATAATAGCTCATATTCAAATACTACCGACCAGGAGCTGCTAGAACGGTTTTATGCAACGCATGACAACCAGTGGCTAGGTACGTTACTGCAACGTTATACGTTGTTGTTATTGGGTGTGTGCATGAAATATTTGAAAAACGAAGAAGAAGCGAAAGACTGCGTTCAGCAGATCTTTCTCAAAACAATTACGGAGCTGCACAAATACAAAGTTGAATACTTCAAGTCGTGGCTTTACATGGTTGCGAAAAATCATTGCCTGATGCGGATCCGCGACCGCCAGGGTAAACAATCAACGGAATTAAAAGACCAGATGGCCGTGAGTGCCGATGAAGAAAACAAAACGATCCACCTGGAAAAGGACAGGCAACTGACTCTAATGGGTGAAAGTCTTGCCGAGCTCAATCGCGAGCAGCAACAATGTGTAACTTTGTTTTATCTTGAAAAGAAATCATACCAGGAGATCGCAGGCAGTACCGGCTTTTCGCTGATGCAGGTGAAATCATACATTCAAAACGGCAAACGGAATTTAAAAATCATTCTTGAACAAAAACTAAAACAGAAAACCTGACCACTGAGAAATTGAAATGGACAATAATCTTCTAAACATATTATCCAATAGTAACAAGGACATCGATAATCAAAAATTGATGGACTATCTCAGCGGAAAACTTCCCGATAATGAGCGGCATGAAGTAGAGCTTTGGATGGCCGAGAATGAATTTTCTGATGAAGCGGTTGAAGGCCTCCAGCAATTCAGCAATCCACGAGATGTGCAATCCTATGTCGATGCACTCCACCGCGATCTCAACAAACATCTTGCTCAAAAGAAAAAGCGTCGGGAAAAAAGAAAGATCAAGGAAGCCCCATGGCTTTATCTTTCCATCTTCCTGATCATTTTACTGATCATCATCGCCTATCTCGTCATTACCGAGTTTAAAAAATAATTACTGGTATTGGATATAAACCGGCTGCGGTTTCAATTTTAATACTTCCGCTGGAGTCATAATATGACTTCCTGCTTCTCGAAGATCATTTTTATAGAAGATTTTGAATCCTGCAAACTGGACTGGCTCAGGATAAATAAATTGTTTGTACGTATTGATCTTGCGCGCCTGGTGTCCCCAACCATCCATGTCCATCACAACCTGCACTTCAGGTTTTAGTTTGATGCCTTTCGTGTTGGTGACCATTGCTCTCGTGAAACGATGAATCACCAATATTTTAGGTGGAAGGTTGTTTTCAGCAACAATCTTAGCTAAATAATCGATTGTATAATTGATATCAGCCGCATCGAACGTTCCGACCGCCTTACCGGGTGCCTGACCACCCTTCATTGAGAACTCCGGGTCGATACCAAAATGCACATGTGGCATTTTGAAATACTTTTCAAATTCGGGGACTTCTTGTTGAAGTGTACTCAATCCAACTTGTATGTCAAGAAACACAAGGGCATTGATTTTTTTCAGCCATCTTAATCACCTTATCAATTTCTTTAAATGGCATGCGAAGGCGATATTTTTTCGCTGAACCGGGTGCTTGTTGCGCAGTGATTGCGATATAATGCAACGCCGGAACTACCTCCAAACTAGTGTCTGCTGCCTGCCATGCTTTCACTTCTTCCTGGAGTTTGTCGAGCATTTGTTGCTCCGGCAATTCACCCAAAATTCCCATTTGTTTGGAATAAAGATTGCCGTAATAAGCTATTACACGTTTGAAAGGAAATATTGCACCAGGACGCGGGTAATCCGCTTTAACCGGCCATCTGCCCGAAGTATCGCCGTTAGTTATCCATTGATTTTTTGCATTATAAAGAGCCGTATCGAGTGGTGGCAAAGAGCTAGCCTGTGTTACTGGCGTGATCGTATCTTTCCCTACTGGCTTTACAGTATCCTTGACATTTATTGCACCGCCTGCTTTGATAGATCCGTCACCACAGGAAGCTACAACAACCGCAAGCAGGTAACATCCAAGTAAAAAAGGCTTCTTCATAGTTGTGTTATTTCTAGATATTGATGAATCGTTCAAAATTAAGGGAGTTTGAAAGGATAAATTAAATTTGATTCTCAGCGAGCTAAAAACGTGCCGATAGTAAAAATATTTTAAACAAGCGAACAAGGATTATTATGGATAAGATCAGATGGGGAATTTTAGGATGTGGTCGGATAGCAAGGAAATTTGCGTCGGATCTGAAACTGGTCGATGATGGAATATTGGTTGCGATCGGATCGCGCAGCGAAGCTTCGGCAACTGCATTTGCAACAGAGTTTCCGGTGGAGCATATCCACCACAGCTACGAAGCGCTCGTTACGAATCCTGCCGTTGATATCATTTATATTGCTTCGCCCCATAGTTTTCATCATGAGCATACAATGCTCTGCCTGAATCACAACAAACCGGTGCTTTGTGAAAAGGCATTTGCATTGAATGCCCGCGATGCCAAAGAAATGATCCGCACCGCACAGTCAAAGCAATTGTTTTTGATGGAAGCATTGTGGACGAAATTTATGCCACACTACCAACTGTTGATGGAATACGTCAAGACCGGTAAACTGGGCGAGATTCAGAATGTCTTAATCAATTTTGGATTCGCACCAACCGTGCCCATTCCACAACGATTATTTGATCCCGCGCTTGGAGGTGGAAGCCTGCTCGATATCGGTATCTATAATGTATTTATCGCCCTTTCCGTATTAGGCAAACCAGATGCAATGGATGTTCGAATGAGTTTTGTACCGACTGGTGTAGATGAGCAAGCGTCGATCTTATTTCGATATAAAAATGGCGCGATGGCGCAACTCTTTTCTTCGTTTTCAAGTAATCTCGCAACGGAAGCTGATATATCAGGCCGCGGTGGAAGGATAC
>JACMLR010000456.1 GCA_014379515.1 Chitinophagaceae bacterium | reverse complement strand
CTGGGTGGACTGCTGAACGGATGGGTTTGCGGCAGCCTGACCGGAACGCATATCATCCAATGAATTAAAGTAAAGCTTTTGTGTTTTGTCGAGTTGATTTTGCTGCAAATAGATTTTTGCCCGCTGATTTTGAATGCGGATGCTTAGCGAGGAGTTTTTCTTTCTTGAAATGTCATTCGTTTCATCTAATACTTTTAATGCGCGGTCATAATCTTTCAGGCCAGAGTAGACTTCAGAGATATTGAGGTGGCATTCCGATTTTTCTTCAGGGCTTAAATTGTTTGTTAAAAGTTCCTGATAATATTTTAGCGCATCATCAAACTGCCCTAATTTAAAGTTTGTGTTTCCAAGTCCGGTTAACGCTTTTTTTAATTCAGAGGCACCGTCATCGGCAGAGACTTTTTTTAATGCATTTTTACCATCGACCTGATCTTCACTTTGAGATAGTTTTTGGTAAGCATTTAAATAATTGTCTAGCGCCAATTTCCATTCCTGGATGCTTTCGTTGATTTCTCCCAACAACACATAACTTTTGCCTTCATTGAAATAATCCTCTCCAGCAATGCTCATGGCTAATGCTTCCTGTACATTCTCAAGGGCGGCTTTCGGATCCGTGGTTTTTATTCTTTCGGCATCCCGTAACAAGCGTTGAATGTCGCTTGTATTCACGCGCGACTTGACGCTGTTGTAAGAGTCTTTCTTATTTGATGACTTCTCTGCTTGTTTCTGACCAAAGGAGTTATGACTGAGAAAGACCCACGCAAAAACCAATAAAATGATCCAAATACTACGCATAACACTGACTTCCGGAAAGTTAAGCACTTTAATTTAAACGCGTTTTTCGAGGAAAAGGATGGATAGGATGCTTCACTAAGTCTTCTGAATCATTCCCTCAATGAGCGACCTGCTCCACTAAGTCTGGCTATCAAAAGAATTCTTTTCGCGTAAAATTTACCAAAACACTAATGTTATGAAAACTATTCTCAACCTCGGCAACCGTATCTCACGATTCGCTGCCTCATTCTTTCTCATCTCCATTTTTATGTTAGGCAACCAGACCGGCATGGCGGCTAAGCGTACCGAAACCCCGAAGCCGGAAAAAGACCAAACGATTATGCTGGCGCTCTTGCTGGACACCAGTAACAGCATGGACGGCTTGATTGATCAGGCCAAGTCGCAGCTTTGGAAAATTGTAAACGAACTGGCTGCCGCTAAATGCGGTGATGGATCAAAACCCAAAATCAAAATTGCGTTGTACGAATATGGTAACGATGGCTTACCGTCTTCTGAAGGCTACATCCGGCAGGTTAGTACATTAACAAATGACCTCGACCTGATCTCCGAAAAATTGTTTGCTCTCCGAACCAATGGTGGAAGTGAATTCTGCGGACATGTTATTCGTACGTCATTAAATCAATTGGACTGGTCCGCTTCAAGCGCTGACCTGAAAATGATTTTCATTGCAGGCAATGAGCCCTTTACACAGGGTTCGGTTTCTTATCGCGAAGCATGTGCGCTGGCCAAAGAAAAAGGGGTTGTTGTGAACACTATCTATTGTGGTGATTTTAATGAGGGCTTGAATTCAAACTGGAAAGACGGTTCTGATATTGCAAGCGGAACATTTATGAGCATCGCGCAGAACAGCAAAACCGTTTATGTTCCAACACCGTATGACGACAGGTTATCGGATTGTAACGACAGACTTAACAGAACCTATATTTATTATGGAAGCACAGGTGCTTACAAAAAGAGCCAGCAGGAAGTTCAGGATG
>JACMLR010000455.1 GCA_014379515.1 Chitinophagaceae bacterium | reverse complement strand
TTCGCCCCATTCTATATTCAATATTCTACATTCGATATTCTCCTCCTCACCGTTAAACACAAAAACTGAGTGTCCCTCCACTTTCATTCCCTGAAAATAAAAGAAGTTCGCAGAGAAACCGCGGATTGCGTTTCAGTATTATTCGACGTGCCTGCGGATTTAGAACAACAGTTTAAATTTAAACAGGGACAAAGCCTTACAGTTCGTGCAACCATAAACAACGAGGAAGTGCGACGAACTTATTCGATTTGCTCCAGTCCAATCGATGGCCATTTACGTGTAGCGATCAAAAAAGTTACCGGCGGTTTGTTTTCATCACTTGCAAATGAGCGTTTAAAAAAAGGGGACACGCTCGAGGTAATGTCGCCGGTTGGGAAATTTTATACAGAGCTCCATTCGGAAAACAAAAAACATTATCTCGCATTTGCAGTAGGTAGTGGTATTACCCCGGTGTTGTCATTGCTTAAAACAACATTGGCATTCGAACCAAATAGCGAGTTCACGCTTGTGTACGGAAACAGGTCGCGGCAATCGATTATTTTTTTTGAAGAATTAGAAGGCATCAAAAATAAATTTATGAACCGCTTCAACCTGGTTCATATTTTAAGTCGCGAACGAACGGATGCATCAATAAACTATGGCCGGATAAATGCCGATAAATTGGTCGAGCTTGGAAAGCTGATTGATTATAAATCGGTCGATGAATTTTTTGTCTGCGGGCCCGAGGAAATGATCTTTGCTGCGAAAGCATTTCTAGAAGCCACTGGAGTTTCAACAAAAAAAATCCACTTCGAACTCTTTACAACACCGGGTCAAAAAACACAGTCGAAAACCATTACCCGAACCGTGGATAGTGGACCTGCGAGCCAGGTAACAATTAAACTTGACGGGCGTAGTTTTGATTTCAAATTGCCACTTAATCGGGAAACATCTCTTTTAGATGCTGCGCTCGCGGAAGGTGCCGATCTGCCTTACGCATGCAAAGGCGGTGTTTGTTGTACTTGTAAGGCAAGGCTGGTTGAAGGGAATGTGACGATGGATGTTCATTGGGGACTGGAACAGGAAGAAATTGAGCAGGGATATATCCTTGCATGCCAGTCGCACCCCGTTACTGAAAGGTTAATAGTCGATTTCGATGTTAAATAACGGATCGCTATTTACCGAACAGAACAGCAGATATTAGTGTTAATAGCAGCGCAGCAACCTTCGAAAAAGGCTGCATTTCGAATTTGTATTTTTGTTCATTAAACTTGCTTGCATGAGTGCCACCGTTGAAACCGGTTTTGATCAAAAGATCGAAGCTGAAATAAAAATCGAACCTAAAGACTGGATGCCGGAAGCCTATCGCAAAACAAACCTGCGGCAGATCAGCCAACATGCCCATAGCGAAATTGTTGGTATGCTACCTGAAGGCAATTGGATCAGCCGGGCACCTTCGTTAAAAAGAAAAGCGATTCTACTTGCTAAAGTTCAGGACGAGGCGGGTCACGGACTTTATCTCTATTGCGCTGCAGAAACGCTCGGAATGTCTCGCAATGAAATGATCACGGACCTTCATAGCGGCAAAGCAAAATATTCTTCGATATTCAATTACCCCACGTTAACATGGGCCGACATGGGTGCAATCGGTTGGCTTGTTGATGGAGCAGCGATATTAAACCAGGTGATGTTGTGCCGAACGAGTTATGGACCTTATGCTCGCGCAATGGTGCGCATCTGTAAGGAAGAAAGTTTTCATCAACGCCAGGGTTTTGAATCATTATTGGTTTTGAGTAAAGGAACGGCAGCACAAAAAGAAATGTGCCAGGATGCAATCAATCGATGGTGG
>JACMLR010000454.1 GCA_014379515.1 Chitinophagaceae bacterium | reverse complement strand
CTCGACTCGTATATTTTCAATTGGTAAGACGAACTTTTTAGTTGGTCGAAAAATAGCATTGAGTAGGGTGTCGCCAATAAGTAAGCGCTTCGTTTCCTCCATTGATAGCGCAGGCCAGCCTCAAAGGAAGATGCGGTATCAAAATCTTTCATCACCGAATCGCTCATTTTCAAAAACTCTTCCCGGGCAATCTGCACAATCAAATCATCCTTGTCCTTGTAATAGATATATAACGTAGCCACGGAAATACCACAGGCCCGCGCAAGCTTATTGACACTAAAGTTTTCGAAGCCATCTTTTACAAGCAGCTCAATCGCTTTTTCTTTTACAATTGCCTCTTTATTGACGTCCCTTGTTCGCATGAGCCACAAAAATAAGTGAATGTTCGCTTATTTATAAAATTTTTGTTTGATCCTTAAGAATAGAAATTCTTCTATATCAACCCTCCGGAAAAATTACGAGCAAGCGACTATCAGGAAATACATGTAAACATCTATATCCTTGCTCAAGCTACCATAGGTGATTACCCGAAATCCGTAAATGACTATATTGCTAACGTTGGTTAAATCACCTGTTTGAACAATTGGAAGCTTAGCATAACAGGTTCGTTTTCCTTCAAATACGGTCGATATGAAAAGGCGATTTTCTTTGCATCACTTCTCCCTTCAGCAACGTCTTCCGTTGCTGATATGCATCTTGTTATTATCGGTGATTTTTCTTTTTAGCCTCACTGCCTATGTTGCCGTTCGAAAATCAGCTACTACAATCGGAAAAGATCGCCTTCGTTCGCTGAGTGATCAACTTAGTTCAATGTTGAGTCAGAGCGCCTCGAGCCAGGTTTTATCGGCGCGGGTAACGGCCGAAAACAAAGAATTAAAAGCTTTTTTGGTTGGAGAAAAAAACGCTGCCGATACAAGCGCCGTGATGAACAGTTTACGTGCTGCTCGGGTTGACTCGACTTATGCCGAAATAAACCTGGTCGATAAAAATGGCAACATTTTACTTCGGTCGGGTAGTGCTTCAGTTAGTAAACAGGCAACGATCGATACGCTTGTTAAGCTTGCGCTGGGTAAAGATTCAGTTCGTATCGGCAAATTGCGGCTTGCAAATGATACCATGTTCTATCCGATTATTTCACTCGTAAGAGATAATGCACATCTTTTGGGGTTTGTTATAAGATGGCGCGTTTTAAAATCAACACCGCAGGCAAATCAACAGTTATCGATGCTATTAGGCACAAATGCGGCAATTTATATTGGCAATGATGATGGTAGTCTTTGGACAGACATGATCAAACCCGTCAAAAGCCTTCCGGTTGATACATTGAGTAAACATGAATTTTTCGATTATACCAATCATGCACGCCAGCCTGTAATTGCGGCGGTTCGAGCCATTCCCGCAACACGATGGTTGGTATTGGTGGAGCTTTCGGAGGAATCGATGATGGCAGCGGCTGCAATCTTTTTCAAATGGGTTATCGTGATCGGGATTGTGTTCACCATAGTAGGAATTGTAACGACGTGGATCCTTAGTCGAAACATTACACGTCCATTGGAAGAATTAACAGCGGCGGCGACCGCTATTGCCGGCGGGGATTATTCGCAGCACGTCCCACTGGATCGAAAAGATGAAATTGGAAAACTTGCGCGCGCGTTCAATGCAATGTCGGTGCGTGTGGTGAATTCGCAAAAGGACCTTGAAGGAAAGGTGCAGGAAAGAACAGAGCGACTTGAAGATCTTAATAAAGAGCTCGAAGCATTTTCCTATTCAGTATCACACGATTTGCGGGCGCCACTCCGGGCAATTGGCGGCTATGCTGTGATACTCAAGGAAGATTACATTGATGTACTTGATAAAGAAGGTAACCGGATAATCGATCGTATCATCGCCAACGGAAAAAGAATGGGCATGCTGATTGATGACTTACTTCAATTTTCGAGACTCGGCCGGAAAGAACTGTCGCAGCAGTCGATTAATATGCGGCAGCTCGTTGAACCGGTGGTGAATGAACTTTTGCATGATATCAAAGGCAAAAAGCCAAAGATTGAGGTCTTGAATATTCCCGATACTCATGGTGATGCTACCTTGCTTCGGCAAGTTTGGGAAAACCTCATTAGCAACGCAATTAAATACTCATCAAAAAAAGACGATGCAGTTATCACTATTGGCGGTAATACATTGGGTGATGATGTTAGTTATTTTGTGCGCGACAATGGCGTTGGTTTCGATATGAAATATTATTACAAACTGTTTGGTGTTTTTCAACGTCTTCATAGCCAGGAATCGTTTGAGGGAACCGGGATCGGTCTCGCGCTGGCGAAAAGAATTATCGATAAGCACAACGGCAAACTCCATGCGGAAGCGGTTCAGGGCGAGGGCGCAACATTCTCATTCACCTTACCAAAATATAACTAATGGATTTGAACGATGTTGAAATTTTACTGGTTGAAGACAGTCCTGAGGATGCAGAAATGACAATTCGCACCTTACGAAAGAAAAACCTGGCGAACAAGTTGGTTCATGTAGAAGATGGAGCAGCAGCACTTGATTTTCTTTTCAATCGGGGTGAGTATGCCGGAAGGACGGGACACGGCCGTCCGAAATTAATTCTGCTCGATATCAAGATGCCGAAAATTGATGGCATCGAGGTACTAAGACAAGTGAAAGCAAATGAAGCAACCAAAATGATACCTGTTGTAATGATGACTTCTTCTAACGAAGACAAAGACATTGTTGCGAGTTATCAATTCGGTGTAAATAGCTACGTAGTAAAGCCGGTCAATTTCGATGACTTTTCCAAAGCTATTGGTGAGTTAGGACTTTACTGGTTGATTACAAACAGGGGGATTGATTGAGAACTGAAAAAGTTGTGATGGGTACATTAAGAATTCTACATTTGGAAGACCTTCCCGAAGATGGTGAACTTGTTGCCAGGGGACTACGAAAAGGGGGAATCGACGCACAAATAATTCGCGTGGATAATCGGGATGATTTTGTTCGTGAGCTAATCCAATCTCCACCCGATCTTATTTTGTCTGATCATTCGCTGCCATCCTTTGACTCTCATGCAGCACTCAAAATTGTAAAGGACGAAGAGATAAAAATACCCTTCATCCTTGTTACAGCAACCGTTTCCGAAGAGTATGCCGTTAATATCCTGATGGAAGGTGCAGCCGATTATATTTTGAAAGATCGCCTGCAACGATTACCAAATGCAATCAGGTCGGCACTCGACAAACATCGTTGGGAACGATCGAGAGAAGAAATGGTTGAAACGCTCCGTATTTCGGAACGCAAATACAAATTACTTTTCGAAAGCAACCCAATGCCAATGTGGATGGTTTCGAAATCCACATTGGATATAATTGCAGTTAATCACGCAGCCATAAACCATTACGGGTTTACAAGGGAAGAGTTTCTCCAGTTAAATTCGACAGAGATGCGTTCCGAGGCGGAGCACAAAAGATATATTAGTGACATCATCCAGGATCACCGGAATATTTACAATGCCGGAGTATGGCGTCACGTAAAAAAAGATGGAACTGAAATCCTCGTCGACGTTATGACCTGTGATGTTGAATACGAGAACCAGCTTGCGCGATTGGTACTCGCGAATGACGTTACACAAAAAATAAAAACAGAGCAGGATCTCGCATTGCAACGAAGTACTCAGCAAAAGATGATGGCGGAAACAAGCATCCTCGTTCAGGAGCGCGAACGCGAAGAAATTGGGAAGGAGCTCCATGATAATATCAACCAGTTGCTGGCCTCTTCTAAATTATACATGGAAACTGCGATTGCATCGGAAGGTATTACGTCGGAGTACCTGGATAAAAGCCGTGAGCATTTATTAACGGCGATTGAAGAAATCAGGAAATTATCGCACACACTTATAGCGCCATCCCTGGGAAATATCACGCTGATCCAGGCAGTACAACAATTTGTACAGGATATTCACTTCACTACTTCACTTCATATTGAACTTGTGTTCACCGACTATCTCGAAGAAGCGATTAACAACAAAATCAAATTGATGTTTTATCGTATCATCCAGGAACAAGTCAATAATATACTGAAACATGCAAAGGCAAAAAATGCCGAAATACATTTCACACTCAAGCCTGAGTTGATCGAATTGCTTATCACAGACGATGGGCGGGGATTCGATACCTCTAAAACACCCGGCGGAATTGGACTCCGAAACATCAATACCCGCGCGGGCTATTTTGATGGATATACACGTATTACTTCTTCACCGGGAAAAGGTTGTCAGCTTGAAGTTGTTGTACCTCGTCACTGACACCTTCAACAGACTTTAATTTTTTTCGCAAGCAAGATCATCCTCGGCGAGCGTTTGGAATCGAATGTACTCAAGGAATAATCGCCAAACACGTTTGTTAGCTGCAAGCCGTTCCTGGACAACATGCGGTCAAAATCATCCACTGTGAACCGTGCGACTTGCTCCACAAACACGTTTCCTCTTAGTAGCCGCTGATCGGTTACAGCGATCCGTTTATAGATAAAACGTTCGTCGCACCAACGATTGATTTTGTACCAAATGCCATCAATTTCCTTTTCTTCCACTGGAACCAAATTATCGATAGCAACTTCGGCATTAAGATAATCTATCACCAACTCTGCACCATCTTTCATTGATGCAGCCATATTTGAAACAACTGCATCATTTTCTTCTGTGTGTTTAAAATAACCAAATGAAGTAAAGAAGTTAAAAACAACATCATAGCGATTGTCTCCGAACGGCCGACGCATATCGTGCTTATCGAAAGTTAATGACTCAGTGCAATACCTGTTCGCATCGCGAATACTGTTTGCAGCAAGGTCGATCCCATGGACTGAAAATCCCTTTGCCGCGAGGTATCGGCTATGACGTCCACTTCCACAACCGAGATCCAGCATGTGTGCTCGTGAAGTGGGCTGAAGTTCATCCAGCAAATTGTCGATAAAACCCTGCGCTTCTTCGTCGTTTCTATTTTGATACAGTGCGTGATAATAGGTTGTATCGAACCACGAATTGAACGCAGTTGTTGGCGTAACGATATTCTTATTTAATTCAAATCTCATTTTAACATTTTTAGTGCGGATGCGTTAATGTTGGTTGCGGGTAATGAATAAAGACCTGTCGCGAACGACTGCACTGATCCATATCAACGTAAGGGCTATAGCGGGTGGTGCAAACATTCCAAAAGGAATTTCTACTGCAATTGCTCCGCCCAGGAAGGTGACGACGTTACCGTAGCCAATTTCACGGAGATGTGTAATGAATGGATGCAAACCGGTGATTTTGAGAATTGCATTGATGACAATGAGGAAGCTGATGAGATACACAGGAATTTTCCTGAGTGCTGCTGATTTTCTGATCATAAAAAAGGTTTTATTATTTATTGATCAGCAAAGTTGCACTCCTGGAAAAAAGCGGACGTTGATGTAGATCAAGAAGCAAAAAAAGAAAAGAAGATTTTAATTATGGATCGATTAAGCGGAGAGCGCCCATTTTTTTCGAATACGGCTGATGGTTTCGGGTGTCACCCCGAGAT
>JACMLR010000453.1 GCA_014379515.1 Chitinophagaceae bacterium | reverse complement strand
TTTATCACATTCAAAAACGACTGTGAAATACCGGAAACCTTAAACTTCATTTACCTTTGCACCACCAAAAATCAGAGCCTGGCTTACAAATATAACGTGCTGAGCGGCTTTACCAATCAAAGATTATTCCATTATGATGACGAGCGACCAGATCAGACAGGCATTTCTCGATTTTTTTAGATCGAAGGGACATGAGATCGTTTCTTCCGCACCGATCGTAATCAAAAACGATCCCACCCTGTTATTCACCAATGCCGGAATGAATCAGTTCAAGGATTATTTTCTTGGGAATAAAAATGCACCGTGGAAAAGAGTAGCTGATACACAAAAATGTCTTCGCGTTAGCGGAAAACACAACGACCTGGAAGAGGTCGGCGTCGATACGTATCATCATACGATGTTCGAAATGCTGGGCAACTGGAGTTTCGGTGATTACTTCAAAAAAGAAGCAATTGCCTGGAGCTGGGAATTACTTACGTCAATCTATAAACTCGACAAGGATCGCTTATATGTAACAATTTTTGAAGGTGACGAAAAAGAGAAATTGCCAAAAGATGACGAAGCGTATAACGAGTGGAAAAAAGTTATAGCTGAGGAGCGCATTCTTCGCGGGAATAAAAAAGATAATTTCTGGGAGATGGGTGACACTGGACCTTGTGGTCCTTGTACAGAGATCCATGTGGATTGCAGAAATGAGGAAGAGCGTCGTTCTGTCGATGGAAAGACATTGGTCAACAACGATCATCCGCAGGTAATCGAAATTTGGAATAATGTTTTTATTCAATTCAACCGAAAAAAAGACGGTACACTAGAACCTCTTCCTGCGCAACACGTCGATACCGGAATGGGTTATGAGCGTCTTGTTCGTGTGCTACAACAAAAACAAAGTAATTACGATACTGATATTTTTACGGGTACAATAGCAGCTACAGAACAAATCGTCGGGAAAAAATATGCTGCAGGGGAAGACAAAGAAAGTATTGCCTTTCGAGTACTCGCTGATCACATTCGTGCAATTGCTTTCACGATTGCAGATGGACAACTTCCATCGAACACTGGCGCGGGATATGTAATCCGACGGATTTTACGTCGCGCAGTTCGTTATTATTATTCTTATCTCGATTATAAACAGCCGTTGTTGTTTCGACTGATGCCTATTTTGGCAAAGCAATTCGTTTCAGTTTTTCCGGAACTTAATTCGCAACTTGACTTTGTGAGCAAAGTTGTAAAGGAAGAAGAAGAGGGCTTCTTGAGAACCCTCGATAAAGGTTTGAAACGAATCGATGAGATTGTTACAAATAGCACTGGTAGCATTACCGGTTCGGCCGCTTTTGAATTGTACGACACTTATGGATTTCCGATAGATCTCACCCGGCTCATCGCCATTGAAAACAAACTCACTGTTGATGAACCAGGTTTCGAAAAAGAAATGAAGGCTCAAAAAGATCGGAGTCGCGCAGCAACAACACTTGACACTGAAGATTGGGTTATTCTAAATGAAAATAACAACCAGGAATTCGTTGGATACGATCAGTTAGCAACTCAAACAAAGGTTTCTAAATATCGAAAAGTAACGGCCAAAGCAAAGGCATCGTTTCAGCTGGTATTAAATAAAACACCTTTTTATGCTGAAAGCGGCGGTCAGGTTGGTGATACTGGTATTCTTTTATTCGATGGAGAAGAAGTAGCTGTAACTGATACAAAAAAAGAGAACGACCTGATCATTCAGTTTGTCGAAAAACTTCCCGTCAACATAACCGCAGTGGTTGATGCGCGCGTGGCAGAGGGAGCCCGACAAAGCACCGCTGTCCATCATTCTGCAACACATCTTCTTCATTCCGCTTTGCGAAAAGTTCTTGGAACACATGTGGCGCAAAAGGGAAGTCTTGTCAATGCTGACTATCTCCGCTTCGATTTTTCACATTTTGCAAAAGTAACTGCTGAAGAAATCACCGCGATCGAACACCTTGTCAATGAAAAAATCCGGGAAAATATCGCTGTTGTAATTAAGCAGATTCCGAAAGAGGAAGCGATGCAATCCGGCGCAATGGCATTATTTGGAGAAAAGTATGGCGACGTAGTCCGTGTTGTAACGATAGACCCAGCATACTCTATTGAACTTTGTGGTGGTACGCATGTTGGATTTACTGGTGAGCTCGGCATGTTTAAAATTTTGTCTGAAGGAGCTGTTGCTGCTGGAGTACGGCGAATTGAAGCAGTGAGTGGTCTGGCCGCATCGAAGTATATTGATGACGCATTTACTCAGCTAAACTCCATTCGTGAACAGTATAAAAATCCCAAGGATGTGTTGAAGATGGTTGAAGGCACTCTCCAGGAAAATGCGGAATTAAGAAAGAAGCTGGAGCAGATGGAAAACAGGATGCTAGTAGGCATTCGGAATGAGTTGTTGCAAAAAGATGAGATCATTAATGGCATCACTTTCATTGGCGATATCGTTGAAGTCAGCAATCCTGATGCGTTAAAAAAATTATGCGTTGATTTGAAGAACAACCTGAACGATCACGTTGCAGTTCTTTGTGCTAATATCGGCGGCAAACCCTTTGTCGCCATCGGTATCTCCGAAAAAGTTGTTGCAGCAAAAGGTCTTGATGCAGGTAAAATCATCAAAGAAATTATTGCCCCGATTATCAAAGGTGTCGGCGGCTGGCCAGTAGCGGGAGGAATCGGGCGTGAGCACCTCGT
>JACMLR010000452.1 GCA_014379515.1 Chitinophagaceae bacterium | reverse complement strand
ATCGCCCCCGAGAACCTGTTCGAAGTAGTTCTCACTCATGTGGCCGTTTCGCTGGAGGTACTGAACGATCAGGTTGATTTTTTCTTTTGCCGATTCAATCTGTTCCGGTGCGCCACTTAGTTTTAACTGTGTGCCCCGGGATAAAATTTTTAGAAGAGGAAATTTTTTCTTGAGAATGTCGAGCTTACCATTGTTAACACCAAAAAATTCGATAGGGTTAACGGTTTCGAGGTTGATAATAGTCTCTGTCAATTCACTTCGGGTTTAATATTCACAAATAGAGGTACGAGCAGTACAAATAACCGTCTGTATCAAATATAATTATTCGAAACAGAATAATACTAAAGTTACTTATTCACAAACTGTGGAAAAACAAATGCTGTTAAACTTCGTCAACGAAGTATTAGTGAAGGAAGTGAGGTAATAAATGTTAAGCGCTGTGAAGTTCTTCTTCAATCATTTCATGAAAAGTTTCTTCAGCACGATGAACCCATGCCGGTAATGGTTGCTGAACAATTTTCCAACGACCATCTTCTTTTTGCATGCGGAACATAATACGATTGCCCTTATCGTCACTAACATCGATCGTAAAAATTCCTTCGTTGAGTCCACCAAGCTTACGGAAATTAAATTCGCGCAAACGGCCATCTGCCTTGATTAATTTGGTGAACTGTATATTTTTTATGAAGTGGATATGCATTGTTTCAGAGTTAAGAAATTATGTGCTGCAATTCCTGTGCTACACTTCCTCTTGGAAATCATTCTCTTCAAAAAAGTTTTGCACATTAAGAAGGTTCAAAGTTACGTGAACTAACCCTTAAATCGCGCACCGATTCCTGTTAAAAAAAGGGCGTAAAAAAGGCTGCCCGGAGGGACAGCCTGCCTGAAGTCAGATTGCGTTAATCACGCTTTCTTCTTTCTCGTGTCTGTTGGCTATTTTGGTTGTTACCACCATTTCTTCGGTCGTCCTGCCCGCGATTTTCGATGCGTTGCTGCCCATTGGATCGATTTTGTTCCTGGCTTCGGGGTTCCATACGAGGCGCTCGCTGCTCTACAGTTCCCTGTCTTCTTTCCGCGGCACCTTGATTCGGTTCGCGACGCGTCACGTTTCGTTGAGGACGATCAGTACGGAAGTCACGATTATTTTGTCCCCTATTATCCTGGCCCCTGTTATCATTGTCAACTCGCCCACCATTGTCGTTTCTTTCTGTACGACCGTTGTTATTGTTGTTAGGTTGTTCAACGCGTGGGCTTCTATCAGGTTGTGGTGAGTACTCGCGCGAATTGGATCTGTTTCGATCAGTGCTTTCAATCCTGCGATCATTCCGATCATTTTCAATTCGATTGTTATTGGATCGATTATTAGGTCGATTATTATCCGGTCGATTATCTGAACGACGACTATCACCAACGCGTGAATAATCACGGCCATCGTTTCTTGAATCGTTGCGATTGTTGTAGCGATCAGTTGGATTGATGCGACGCGGCGTAATTGGAGATCTTGAATAACGTTCAACATCATTCCGCGCTGGGCCGGAATAATAGCGATGTCTTCCACCACCATTGTAAACATTATTGATGATCGTAGTGTTTCTAACGATCACTCTATTGTTTCCAAATGGTGCGCAGTAATCTCGAAAGCGCGGACTATTCATGTATGGCCGCGAACAAAAGACCCAACGATCCTGCGGAATGCTGCCGATATTGATATTAATATTCAGGCCATGCCCAAGTGGAGCCCATCCATAGTAGTCGCCGCTTTCGCTCCACGACACCCATGCAGGCGCCCAATCATAACCGGGGATCCACATCCATCCGGCATAAGGGTCATTTTCCCAACGGCCATAGTGAAACGGGGCCCATCCCCAATCATAATTCGATACCCAGGTCCAACCATAATCGGTATAGTCCCAATAACCATTCGTATAGTACGGCCGAAAACCGGGTTCGTTATAAATCCAAACCTGGCCATAACGTGGATTGTTCACCCAACGGCCATGACCACTTAATTCGTTTTGAAAAGTTGAAAAATTTACGCTGATGTTTTGCGCGGAGGATGTCAAAGGACCGGAAGACAAACCTGCGACCGTGATCAGCAAGGCAAGCACCAATCGTGTGGGTTTCATGTTAATCGTATTTAGAAGAATAATGTGATACGATCAAATAGACGACTGGAATCTGGTAAAGCTTGTTAATGCATAGTGAAGATGTTGTTAGAGCAAAGCCATTTTTTGTTGACGCCTTTGTTCCGATGATTTTAGAGTATAGAATATAGAATACAGAATAAGGAATGGCACCATCGGACGTGGGCTGCCAATGGTGCTTTTCAATCCAAATTTTTTTTATTGTTTGTAAACTTTTGATTGATGGATAATGCGGCCTGATTTTTCTGTCACCGCAAGTACATACATTCCGCTCGGCAAACTTGAAAGTGCTTGCAATGAAATTTTGTTCGTACCTGTTTGAATGCGTAGTTGTTTCTTTTGTAGCGACTGACCACTTACACTCACCAACTGCACAGTATAAGTTTCAGCGATCTTCGATTCGAGGACAAGCATAATTTCGTTTGTAAAAAATGTGTTATTTGAAATTGCAGCATGCGATTGTTGCGTTTGTCCGGCCCTGATAACTTTTGAATAGCTGATGGTGTTGCTTGTCGCAGTTTGTTTCAGTCTGTAATAAACGACGCCCGCACTTTTCTCACTGTCGAAATAGTTGTAGTTGTTTGCAGTACCGTATTTAAGTGAGTAGGATGTTGTCAAGTCTTTCCATTTAATTCCATCACTACTTTTCTGCAGTGTGTAAGTTTTGTTATCCTGCTCGCGCGTTGCAAACCACTCAATTTTCGTTCCACCATCCTGCGGCGTTGCGGTAAACGAGAGCAGTTTTACCGGAAGAAGCGACCAGGTGTAAAAAAATGGTGCGAAATAAATACATGTCTGCCTGATTTGTGCACCGGCTGTTGTAATCGCGCCGTTTCTATAAAGCAATGAATTGATATTTGTAAAATTCATTTGAAACATTGCTTGTCTCGCAGCGGTATCAATAAGTGGTATCGTTGTGATCTGGCCGAGCGCTTTGCTTCTTACTCCATCAAATGAAACGAAAAGATTGGTAAAAGGATCTACGGCAAAACTTCCAGGGGTGGCTGCTTCCACAAATTCCTGTAGCGCCGAATTATCGCCATCCACATCGATCGCAGTAACTGCCAAACATTCCAATGTTGTATCGGTATTTGAACCAGCAATTTTGAATGTAATTTTCCAGTCGATATAAGAAGTATCATTTGCGCCCGCCCACATGTAGGGTTGAAAAGCGTCATAATATCCGGCTCCGGTTGTATTATCGATTTCGGCCAGTGATGCTCCGCCAACTAAATCCAAAATGGTAATCTGTGCGTCGACGCCGGGGATTACATTTGGAAACAAGTATACGGCACCAATAGTTCCATCAGTTCCAGCAATTAATTGTGGGCTATTAAATGAAAGCGTTGGGGCGATACATTGGGAAGTTGCAGGTTTTGCAAATCCGATTGTTAGAAGAGTCAATACGGCCAACAACTTTTTTAGTTGACCGCTTTTCGATTCAGTGGCTTTAAAACCGTGAATTGAAGGTTTTGTAAAATTTTCCATGTGGGTACGTTTGCGGTTGTGTAATCAACATGGCTTTTCAAGAAATGGATCGGGTTTTCGTAGAAATAGAATTTCAGAATGCAAGCTTGCAAGAAAATCCGGTTGGGGCAAGGCTTTCACGATCCGTTCAACTGTCTTTTCCATCTTTTCATCGAAAAAGTGCAACTCTGAATGACAATTGTCAAGCAACCTCTAAGTAGTCGGGTGAGTATTGTAGCTGTTTGCCACAAATTGGAGTACGTTATCTTTAACGAACAAAACTAACTTTCATGAAACGATCTGCCCTTCTCGCGTTTTCAATCTTCGTTGCGATTTGTTGTTTCGCGCAGCAAACACAGAGGCCACCATTGCATGGTAAAAATTGGATGGCAATCACTGGCAAACCCCTGGCAGCAACTGCAGGATCGATGATTTTTCAACGAGGTGGAAATGCAGTGGATGCTGCTTGCGCGATGCTTGCTGCAACCTGCACCATGTGGGATGTTCTTAGCTGGGGCGGGGAAACACAGGCATTGATCTACAATCCAAAAACAAAAAAAGTCATTTCAATAAACGCGATGGGAGTCGCACCAACTGGTGCAACAGCAGCATTCTTCAAAGGCAAAGGATATAATTTCCCACCAGAATACGGTCCGTTATCAGCCACCACTCCCGGTACTCCTGGTGGCATTTGTTACATGTTATCAGAATATGGATCGATGTCGCTTAAAGACGTGCTCGAACCAGCAATGCAATTGGCTGCCGGTTATCCAATAGAAGCGCAAACTGCAAATGCAATGGAACGTGGTAAGAAAATGATTTCAGAGTGGCCTTATAGCAAAGCCGTTTTTCTGCCGCATTCGGGAGAGAAAAGAGAAGCACCTGAAGCAGGTGAAATTTTTGTGCAGAAAGATCTACTGGAAACGCTTATGAAAATGGTACAAGCTGAACAAAACGCGTTGAAAGCCGGAAAGACTCGCAAGCAAGCGATCATGGCCGCATACGATCGCTTTTATAAAGGAGATATCGCAACTGAGTTTGTCCGCGGTTGCCAGGAACAGGGTGGATTGATCACCATGCAGGATCTTGCCAAATGGAAACCAGTCGAAGAAGAGCCACTTAAAGTAAACTATAAGGGAATCGATGTTTATAAACTGCAACAATGGACACAAGGTCCTATGATGCTACAGGGTCTGAACATTCTTGAGAACTTCGACCTGAAAGCGATGGGTTATAACAGCGCGAAATACATTCACACTGTATACCAGGCAATGAATCTTGCATTTGCAGATCGCGATTTTTATTATGGCGATCCATACTTTCCACCAGCAGAACCAATAAAAGGGTTATTAAGTAAAGAGTATGCAAAGCAACGAGCGCGTCTCATCGGTAACGAAAAAAACGATGCACTTGCTGGTCCCGGTGATCCATATCCATTTGAAGGAAAGAAAAATCCTTTCCTCGAACAATTAAAACAACGCGGGATATTAATCGATACTACGGATCGTAAAAATCCAAGCTTTGTACCTGCACATGATACGCGAACTGGTATGATAGACAACCTGCCTCGTGATGAAGAGTATATGGATCGCTTATGGCGTGGTACTACATCCGTGGAAGCTGCTGACAAAGAAGGATGGGTTGTGTCGATAACTCCAAGCGGTGGTTGGTTGCCAGCTTGTATCGCGGGAAGAACAGGAGTTGGTATGAGCCAACGGATGCAGAGTTTTGTGCTCGATGCAACTATCAACCCTTTCAATGTTGTTGAGCCCGGTAAACGGCCACGCGTAACGTTGACACCAACTTTAGCAATGAAAGATGGCAAACCGTTTTTAAGTTTTGCTGTACAGGGAGGAGATACGCAGGATCAAAACCTTTTACAGTTCTTCCTGAACATCGTTGAATTTGGAATGACGGTTCAACAAGCGTGCGAAGCAGCAAACATCAACAGTAATCAACTTTGGCTCTCGCTTGGTGGAACGAAAGTAGAAAACCGTCAACCTCGTCCGGGATCAATTTTACTGCACGATAAAACGACACAAGCTGTTCGTGATGAATTAAAAAAGATGGGATACTCTCTCTCGTTCGACGACCGAACCAGTGGACCAATCAACGCCATTTATTTTGATTGGAAACATAACAGTTTCTGGGGCGGGAGCAGTAATCATGGCGAAGACTACGGAATTGGTTGGTGAGTTGCTATTTGCAGTCAATTATGCTTTGACTTCATAATCGATAAAAATCTTTCCATCAAACTTTTTGTTTGCTGTATTAAAAGCGTTTTCGTGAGTTTTCTTTATCGTTACCCGATCGGTTTTGATATTGGGTAAGATATTACGTCGGTCGCCGCAAAAATAAAGCTGACCTTTTGTTTTTCTTAAAAGCTCCGCGCCTAACAAATCGTTTGGCATTGTATTAAGCCACGTGTGGTTTATTCTTTTAAAATCAAGTGTTGCCATCGCCGCGAGCTCGGGACTGGTCATCATACCAACGCCTTTCGCCAGTGGGCTGCCGTTATGGCTAAAGTGATGCCCAACTTTATAAAAGACAGTTTTGTTTAAAAAATACTCTGCTTTCTTATTGATGGTATTACCATTAATTTTTACTGGCCATTCTAATTCATCATGCCAGCTTTCCCAATTACCGAATTCTGCGTCGCCAGGAAATAGCAACACTTTTTCTGTTTCCTCAAATTGGATGGCGAGAGCCAGGCTGGTGTTATTGATACTGCGTTCATACCGCATTGCCAATGTACCGGCGCTATACAACCAGTCGTGCTCGATTGCACGCCACGTATTTGATTTGGCGTCGTATTGTTTTTGAATGGGGCTTGATTTCTCTCCGGATTCGTAGGAATGATCGAACGCATCTATATTCGATGTGAAAGTGGTATCACTTGCAGCAAGCGCGCTCACAAATGCATGATCCACTTCACTTTTCTCTTCTCGTTTTTCGAATGTTTCGCCTTTTCTTTCTGTCAAATTTAAATAGGTACGTTTACGTGGCGGGCCAAGAACATAGAATCTAATTCCTTTCGCACCGGGAAGATCAACCTTAAAATCCCCTGGCTCGAGAAATTCGATATTGGTACCTGCTTTTATTACATTGAAGTCTGTAAAGAGTTTAACCATACTTGGCAGCACTGAACCGACTGCGAGGCCGTTCGTGCGATTCATAACATTCAGATCCGATAATGCATGAATGAATTTTTTTCGCCCCTCGATCATAAGTGGCGCGGCAAACTCTTTTTCATAGGTTTCTTCGTAGAATTTCTCTTTAACAAGTTGGTTCAGTTTATTTGTAGCAAGGTTGATAGCTAAGCCGAGTTCGCTGTGGTTCGCACGATATTCATTGGCGATTGGATCATTTTCATCTTCGGTCCACGCGAACCACACATTTTTAAACGTGAACTGCTTAAACATCAATGCAGATTTTTCGAAGCCATTGATGTGGTCTGCATGTTCGTGTGTCACAACAAGAAGATCGATGACTCCGCCGGTTATCGATTGCAAATCTTCAATCATCGGAACAAACGTTGTTTTGCCCGCATTGATGCATCCGCAATCGATCATCATATTAAACTTAACGCTGTTCCTGCTTTTGAACTGCAAGATGAAAAAATCAC
Organism: Chitinophagaceae bacterium; assembly: GCA_014379515.1. Taxonomy (GTDB): domain Bacteria; phylum Bacteroidota; class Bacteroidia; order Chitinophagales; family Chitinophagaceae; genus Endoryza. Next base: position 3,619 of record JACMLR010000452.1, on the reverse strand, counting down.
CTGTACCTGCACGGTACATACGCACATTAATTTTTGTGATCTTATTTGCTGATGAAGTAGCTTTTGCCATATGCCATTAATGAGTATGAAGAAAACAGAATGGTTCGTTGAAAGCGTTCTCTGCGCCCGTAGAAAAATAAGCACGGAAAGGATTATCGCGCGCATTGAATCCATGCTGGTGATTGTATTGTTGAATCGCACGTCGTTCATCCAATCGATGAATTCCTTTTGATAGTGCAGCCACATCCAATAGTGGTTTGCTGATCGCATATTTTAAATCGAGCGTATCAAGATCGAAGATGAGCGTGCAGCCACCAGTTATCGTCACGCTTTTTCCGGACTTGCCGGCAATAATGTTTGTGTGTCCATCTTTTTTCTCTACAATGATTTTTGCTTCCTGTACAAGGCAAAGAATAATTTGATTTCGTTGTTTACCATCCGGGCCAACTCTTGAAGCGAGATGAAGAGATTGAACAAAAAACGATGGCCCTTTTCCTTCATAGGCATGTGAGGTGCCGATACCGAGCTCTTCCCAACCATTGCTAAACATGAGGCCGGTCAGTTGCTCAAAACCAATTGAGCGTTCAAACTTGACGTTTAATCTCCGATGCAAACCATATATTTTTTTCTCGGCATCATAAAGTCCCGTAATGAACTTACGAGTGATGTCAAAAATTTCTGAGCGATTATTGGTGTAGATTATTTCGGCACGATATTCCCGCAGGAATTTTGTAATCACTTTGAATATTTCGCTTAGGCCTTTTGTTGACGGAGTGGAGAAAGCAATGCTTTCTGCGGAGAGCTGTTTAATTCCTGTTGGATATATCCCGCGACGGCGAAACGAATCAATAAAAGCGAGTCGGTAATCGAACGAATCCTCAACAACTACGTCCATATCGGCAGTGATCAACGCTCTGAGGAAATCACCGAAGCTGATATCAACTGGCGGACAGTAGTCGAGTGCCCGGATACACATGTTCAATACATGTCGCGATGATTTGGATGCTTCCGCGGCTAACCGGTTAACAAGATCCGGATGCAGTTCACCTGCCGGTAAGATTCCTGTTCCTCCCGAAGCGATGCGCAACAAATCAGCAATCCGTTTTTTATAGATCGTGAGAAATGATTCGAAGATTGCTGATACGAGGATGGCACCACGGGCATGTGGATCAGTGATCGTTTGGTATTCCAAACCGGTCGGTTCTTTTATTTTCCATTGCCTGGTTTCTTTATCGTAGTATCCGATCGCATCGCGCAGCGCACCATAATTGCCGATTGCAACACCAAACTCTTGGGCGAGTTTGCCGAGTTGATTCTGTGCAGCGAGGTCGCCACGTGTTGCCGCAATCTGATTTTTTAAAACATCGGGAAAAGTGAAGTGCTGAAAAAGTGCAATGATGTCTGCAAACGCTTCGTGAAATGCAAGTACATCAGCATTTGTATCCTCTGTGTATTTTCTGTGCAATCCGTCAAGGATGGCGTGTGTGGTTTCGTGAGCAATAATATCGTGACTAAGACATGTAAATGTCATGCTATCGGGCATTTGCAATGTTACATTTGCAGGGCGTGCAGTGAAGTAGCCGAACAGCAATGCTTTCTTCTGGGGGCTATAATATGCGTTCGCGTCACGGATTGCATGTGGATAGATGCGAAGCGTCGGAACATATTCATCAAATGGTTTGAAACCATCGCCGGATGCTTTTTTGATTCGGCGGGGACTCCACAAAACCGGTCGGCCCAGCCCGCTCTCAAAGTTGCGAATCGTCGTCATGGCAACGGCATACACCATTTGCTGATGAAATTGTGGATTGCTCGTGCTGGGATCTACTCCGTCCTGTGCAAGAATATGCGGATGGTTCAGATCGATTGGAGAATAAAACTTATTTACAGTAGGATCAATATCGATTACTTCGATGTATTCTCCACTCGGCCCTGGTTGAAGATTTTCTTCCCAAAGTACTTTATAAGTAAGGTCATTGATCAGCGCGGTGTCGATCTTCAACGATAATGAAGGATCGAAGGCATAGCCGCGTAACTTCCGGTAGGCAGGTTTTTTGGTCATAGCAAAAAATTAGGAGGAGAGGGGTAGCAGGCGGATTATACCGGAAGTTCAGTTAATTATTTCAAACTACTGCCCGTATTTATACCTGAAGTTGGGGGTGAAAAGGCAGATTAATATGGAATGCGGATTTCGGTTTTGCAACCCTTACCGGGGCTGCTGGTGATCGTTAGCTCACCATTATACGATTGTACACGGTTGATCATGTTCGAGATGCCGATTCCTTTGCGCTGTTTGCCGGCATCGAAGCCCTGGCCATCATCACTTACCTGGAGATAAAGTGAACCGTTGTTCCCACGAAGCGAAATAGATGCGTGGGTTGGCTTGGCATGTTTTACCATATTATTTATTTGCTCCTGGATAATCCGGTAGATGTTTAATTTCAGATCGTCTTCAATCACTTTATCGACGGGGATATCATAATTGAATTTTGTTTGGATTTTAGAATTTGAATTGAGCACTTCAACAAGGGAATATATTAATTCTTTCAGATCAATTTCTTTTAACGGCGATACCTCTTTACTGCTTAGGGTTCTTATTTCCATAATAGCATCCTGTACAAAATCGATAGCGCTTTTTATAAACTGGGTACTATTCGCTGGAGTATCACTAACGGCCATCGTCAGGTATAGTTTTGTACTGGCAAGTATTTGGTTGACGTTATCGTGCAATTCCTGGCCGATTTTATTACGTTCACTTTCCTGTGCTTTTAAAACAGCGCGCGTGATCTTTTTCTGTTCCTGTACTTCGCGATCGAGTACTTCGGCTTCTAAAAATTTCTTTTCCGTGATGTCGGACACGGAAAGCATAAGACCGAATTTCTTTTTGCCTGCACCGGTTATTGGAAACATTTTTACGAAATAGGAGTGGAAGGATTTGTCTGATTGGGGGTAAGCGACTTCATACATCACATGATCGCCAGTCGAGGCTGACCTTAACCAATCTGCTAAAACAGGTTGCCGTTCCGGTGAAAAATGGGCCATGAAGGTTTCATGCAAGTCAGCTAATTCCTGGTGTAATTCTTTCAACGCAAAATCAGCAGCGCGTTGGTTATAGGAAATAACTTTGAAGTCATTGTCGAGTAGCACATAGATGGTATCTGTCGTGTCAAGGATGGTCGATAGATTCGCTTCGGATTTTTTAAGTTCCTGGTTTTCGTGTTTTCGCAACAACGCAATTCGGAGCATTTCAACGATCAGGTTAAGCAATTTGCGCTCTTCTGCTTCAAACTGATCTTTCGTAACCGACACAGTTGGGTCGGAATAAACAACTTCAACTAAACATTCCTGGTCGTCCGCAGTTAAAAAAGTTTGTTGTTGTCTTTTATGGCCGGGTTGGTAATTGAAGGATTTATATTCAATCCCTCCCAAAACGATGCGTGCTGCTGTACTTTCATTGTGTTGCCAGCCTTGAGGAATGATGTCGACGAGTTCTTGTAATACTTCTGGCGTGCTTTTATCTTCTTGCTGAAAAATTTGAGCGACGCCGTAGAGCGTTGTCAGTTCCTTCACGCGCTCTTCAAGTATTTCACTAACACGAATAGTCTCCTGCTCTGCGCGT
>JACMLR010000451.1 GCA_014379515.1 Chitinophagaceae bacterium | reverse complement strand
TGTTTTTATAATGACCAATACCTCAAAGCGGTACTTTGCAGAAGAAAAAAACGTGCAGAAATTTTTATGCAACACAATTATACATTACCAGCAGTTGAATTTGCGCGAAGGATTCCCCGCAGCAAATTGAATACTGCATTGATCTACAAAAAAGAAGCTGTCACCAAATTAGAATTAGAAGGATATTTTACAGGAAAACAATACTTAAGCAATGGTACAACTACCCCTTCGTTTTCCGAGTTTGGCTTTATGGCAAAGAAGATCTTCAGTAAATTTTATTTGTTCAATAACTTTGAAAACTATACCGACACCAGGCAAAGCAATTAGAACAATGTAGTGAATGGGTCGCATCTCAATCCAACTTTTGATGAGATCGGGATACACACCGAAGGATTTGTGTTCAATGGAGGAGTTAAATTGAAGTTTTAATTACAGCAAGTGATCACGGATTTAGGATTGTGCGGTTATCCATAAACCGACTAACAAAATCTTTTTTCCTTCGCGACACTTCGATTTCGTATTGGTCGCGCAACACAATCACCCCTTCTTTAGTGTAACTAATGATATGCCTTGAATTGATCAGGTGCGACCGGTGGACCCGAACAAAGCCCTTTTCTCGAATCAATTTCTCATACTCTGCTAATGTTTTCGAGGACAAAAAGTTTTTACCATTCGTGAAAAACAACTTTGTATAATTCCGATCAGCTTCCAGCCGAATGATATCATGCAATGAAACATATTGGACTTCGCCAACGCCGCGTAACGCGAGTGTCAGCTGCTTGTCATCTTCCTGGCTTATGTTTCGAATAAAGTTCCGGTACAACTCTTCGCCACCGGCTGCAAACTGCCTCTTAGCTTTATATCTTTCTATTGCCTTTTTTAAATCAGGACCATTAATGGGTTTGAGCAGGTAGTCCAGTGCACTGAAGCGAATCGCCTGGATTGCATATTCATTGAAAGCCGTGGTAAAAACGACCTCAAAATTCCATGTTTTAACCTTGGCAAGAAGGTCGAAACCCGTTTCATGCTGCAGTTGAATGTCGAGAAAAAGAATGTCGGGAGCAAAATTCTCCATTAACGGCAGGGCTTCTTTCACCGACAAGGCGGATGCAACGGCTGTTATTTCAGGACAATTTTCCCTGATGAGCCAACGCAGCAATTCGGTGGCCGCAGTTTTATCTTCCACAATCATTGCTTTGATCATAGTTCTTCAGTTAAATAGTAGGGAATGACCAGGTGAACAGATGTGCCAGTTGGTTCTCCATTGTGGATGTGGTCCTCGATAATCATAGAGGACTTTTTATCTGTCTTTTGTTGCAGCAATTTAAGCCGCTCTTCGACAATTTGAATTCCCTTGCTTTGGTGTAGCACACCTGAAAGGTTTTGTTGGTTAATTCTGTCCGCCTCGGCGCGGCCAATTCCATTATCTGTGATTGTGCAATTCAGCGAATTCTGATCGGATTCGCTAATGATTATCCGAAATCTTTTCGATCCAACCTTATGAAGCAGACCATGATGTATAGCGTTTTCCACAAATGGCTGCAAGAGCATAAAGGGCACCTGCACTTCTTCAATGTCAATGCCTTCCCGAACTTCAATACTCCAATCAAACGTTTCATCCAAAATAAGTGACTCCAGTTCGACATACAATTTCAGGATGCGCAATTCTTCTTCAAGTGTTACAACAGAATCTTCGGCATGGTCCAGAAGCGATCTCAGGAAACCCGAAAAAATATCAACATAGTGTGTTGCCTTCTTCACCTGGTTACTGACAATCAGGTACTGAATTGTAGTCAAAATATTAAACAGGAAATGGGGGTTCATCTGCAAGCGAAGATTGGTAAACTTTGATTCCATCATCTTTCCATTCAACAAATGCAATTCGGCTTCGGCTTTGCGGGTGGCTTCGGAAGCGATGGCTGTTGCAATTCGGGAGGCGCAAAGTGAAGCAATAGTCTGGAGTGTTTTGAGATGATGACTGGTGAAGAAGTTTTTCTTCCGATGCTCGGCATCAATAACACCGATCAATCTACCCTCATGCAAAATTGGCACGGCAACTTCAGACAATCTCTTTTCATCATCAATAATGTATCGGGAGTCAAGTGAGGTATCCGCAACAATTAATGGTAGCTTAGTTTGAGCAACATGTCCCGTGATTCCTTTACCCACTGGAACTTCAAGAGGATTCGTAATTTCAAACGCCGATGTGCTTTTTGTTCCGTAAGCGGCTTTTTGCACGAGCATATTTCGTTTTTCATCGAGCAGGTAGATCACACAGTCCTCGAAATCTAGTCGTGATATGCAATTTCCCGCGATGTCCCATAAAATTAAGTCCACAGAAGCATGCTGTGATGTGTTGTGCCGGAAATATTCGACCATTCGCTTGATGACAGTTGCCTCCCGTCTGCGGCGAATGTAATTTTTCAGAAGCCACAACAACATAACCGTTATCATGCCGGCGAGAATTTTGAACCAACCTGCCTGCCACCAGGGTTTGAGAACAGTAAAACGGCGAGGTTGCGGGTCAGTAAACCAGGTATGCCCATCAAAACTAGCAGCTACGTGTAACTGGTAGTCGCCCGGTTTTAGCTGGTCAATATGCACGCTACTGTTGTACCCGGTTAATGTCCATTCTGCTGTCTCGTTTAGTTTATAACGATATTGAATGCTGAAAGGCTGTTTATAGTCGGGTGCGCTTATGGTGAAATTAATCGCCCGATTGGCATATGGAATTTTTTTTGGTTCGCGTGTGATCGAATCATCGATGCGGGCAGTGAATGATAGAATCAAGGGTTTCAATGTTTCTTCATCAGCATGATATAAGTCAGGCTTGAAATAATTAATACCATTCTTACCACCCATAAACAAAAATCCTCTACTACTGAGAAATGCGCCATCACTATTGAATGCCTGTGTTTGTACATGATCAGCTGCATCAAATAAAACAGCAGTTTCCTTTTTGGGATCATAGCGATATATACCATCATCTGTACCTAACCATACGAAGCCGTGGGTATCTTGTTGCATACAATAGACGAGTCGTTCGGTTGGAATGGAGTTAATCTTTCGAAATGATTTTGGACCACGGGCATCCATAACTAATTCATACAACCCTTTTGATCCAACCAATATTTTGTTTTCTGTCCATTCAAACAATGAGGCGACGCGCTTATCGGGTAAAGAATCGTACAATTTAAAAAGTAAGTTGAAATCATTATTATAGCAGAACAGTCCTTTATCGGTGCCATGCCAGATCCGGCCTGACGCATCCTGAATTGCAGAACGCGAAATTGCCGGTTGGAACTTAATCGAAAGTTGTTGGGCAGTAAATCTATCTCCTGTGATCAAATAAAGATGACTCCCACCAACCACGAGGATATTCCCGTCTGCGAGCCGCAGTATTTTCCAGATATAAGAATTTTCAAAATCAAGCCTCCCCTGCTCGCCCGCTTCATCGGCAGAAAATTGCGGTCGCTGTTTTGTGCCAGTCCGTTTATCATAGATCCAAACACCGTTACCTGATGTACCAATAAACAAGTAATGACCGAGGTGAAACAACTGACGATAGGATGGATAATCCAGGGTTGCCCGCTGATCGATTGGATCAAAATTAGCAAGCTCGCCGGACTCCGGGTCGAGTCGCACGATCCCATTTATTGTTGCAAGCCATATGTTGCCATCATCATCTTCAGCGAAATCCCGAACGTCGTTTGCAGTCATCTTATGAGTGCCCCATTTATAATTTCGGAGGTATTGTATAAAATGGTTGCCCTTCGATAACAAATAAATTCCATCGGAACTATTCATGAAAATATTGCCCAGCTCATCTGCATACAATAAAGTAGTCGACGCAGGATTTTCCAATGGTTGTCCATCATGAAAGAGTACAGGCGATCTCAGCGTCATCGCCGGAAGTTGGTAATGATAAAAACCTTGATTTGTTGTTAGCAAATAAGAACTGTCACCGTGCTGCACACCCGCGTGCACAACAAGCTTGTCGTCGTCGGTGACGAGTGGCTTTAATACCTGCTCTTGAAAATTGACATAGTAAGTTTGGTATTGATAGGTGGATACCAACGCTTCGGTTGTGCTGAGAGGTGTAATGCTAACAATGTTTGGGATTCGGACAGAAAAAAAAAGCTTTGTTGACGAATGATAACAAAAAGCAGAATCTTTCATTCCGAAGAAAAATGTCTCGTGCTGGCGGCCGTAAAAACGGGAAGGATTTAGTTGAGGGGGAAAAAAAGACGGGGCCGCAGTGAAGACTCGTAATTTTTCATTGAATCGATATGCCTTGCGTTGGATCAGAACAATGATTGACCCATCAATTGATTCGAATAATGCAGTCGGAACTGCTTGCAGAGAACCTTCAACATGCTGTGCATTAAATCTACCTTCATTCCCCATGACATAAACACCCGCACGGGTGCGTACCCATTTCCGATTTGATTGATCGATCAGCAGCTGTGTAACGCTTTCTGCGAAGGGGAAATGCAGGGTTTGTCGCCCGTCAAACTGTTGCACCTGGCTTTGTACAGCAATCCACAGAAAGCCGTTTTTATCTTTGGCCATATCAACTACATCAGCCGTTTTTAAACCACCTTCTTCCTGCACACGGTGTAGCTGGTAGTCGGGCAATTGAG
>JACMLR010000450.1 GCA_014379515.1 Chitinophagaceae bacterium | reverse complement strand
CCGCTTTTGCAACAGTAAACTCCTTGTTAGTAATTTTTGCAGTTGAATAACCCAACTGCTTAGGTTGCTTTTGGATACCAAGGGCGGTAACAACTACCTCCTGAAGGCCATCCGATTTCTCCAAACTGACAGAGTAAGCTGAACCGTCGGCTACTGTAACCTCTTTCGGATTGTGGTTAACAGCAGAAACAATCAGCACATCCCCGGAAGCTGCAGTCAGCTTAAAATTTCCAGCGTTGTCTGAAGTTGTACCCTTGTTGGTTCCTTTAATTGTGATTGAAGCAAAGGGAACAGCGCCTCCCTTATCATCGCGTATCTGACCCGTAATGGTGCGGGTCTGTGCGAACGCCAGTACCGAACACAGTACTAGCACCGCGAGCAGTGATAGAATTTTTCTCATGTGACTGTTAAGTTTTTAAAAAATTTGGTGAGGTCAGAAACAGGATCTTGGACTTAGATTCGAGTTGTTGATACAGGGATTACGGCTATTCTCAATAAGACACAACGAAATGTTAAAGCGCTGCAACGTTAAGTATTATTATTTCATCAGCCCAATAATAATTTGAAATTTCAGTTCGGTCTTATGATTTAAAACAATTTCATCATTTCCATCACTTATACTTGCTTCATTAGCAATCATCGTACGCGCAATTTTGACCGATAATTTCATATTACGATTTGCCTTCAGATGAGCGATTTCACTAATATCAACATCGCCATTCAAATAAATTTTTAACCCTTTTCCACCTAATGAACCTACCGAATAAGCACCCGGCAAATCATTTTCGAATGCGTAAATTCTTGTATCAGCGCCCTCCGTTTCGAAGTATCCCATCCGGCCATTCGCCGACATCGGAAATGAAGAGATTTTCCAGAACCAGTCTACGCACATAAAAAATCCGCGTTCATTGTTTAGATGATTTTCAACCAATTTCGATTCGATCCTGGTCCTGATTCTGAAATATTTCGTCACCTGGTGATCACACTGAAATCGATAATTCCTATTTGTAAGCCCTTCAACCTGACCTGTTTCCGAGCTGTTCCGCTCCTGGAACTTCAAAATAACGGATCCACGCAGCTCGATAAGTTTGGATACATTATATACACACTGCACGGATCCCTCCCAACCAACAGATGGGCGATCAACCCGGTACCGCAACCAGGGAAACCGAAAAACGTCCGCGCTCAGGTTGATTTTCCATTTGTGAAGTGGCTTTAAACTCAATACCAGATTCACCCCATGCTCATTTTTCACCGCAGATCCCTGGCCCGCCGCTCTTGCAAACAACGCATTGTATTTCTTGTCGAATGAACGACCCAACACCGCCAGGTCGAGCCGGCTATCGAGGCTTAAAATGATGCCGGTCAAATGCGCCATTGCTCTATTCGCAGCAAATGCATGCTCACCGAACACATGCACATTACGCCGGGTAAAGCTATAGTCGAGGCTGCCGTTGATTTCCCGCTTTCCTTTAACAGCAAACATTCTATAGGGTTCGTCATCACCCGCAAACGGCTCGGAAAATTGATTTGAGATGATGTTGGTTCCAATGTGCCCACCATTGAAATCGAAACGAGCAGAAGCGCCCGCAGAAATTAACCGGACAGAACGACGATCAGCAATCTCGCTAACAGTGCGATGATAACCTGAAGTATGTAAACTGCTGATGCTTGCTCCCAACGAATCGATTCCAAGATTGGCGTCCATGTTTCTCAGGGATACGAACTGAGTGAGCTGAAAATTACCTTTCTTCATACCCAGCCCAATCCCCCGATAAAAATTATACTCTCCAGCCGATGTGTGTGGCTTAATCGCAGGTCCCTGTCTCTTTACAAATGATAAATCAATTCCGGAATTGAAACCATTTCCCTGCCAGAGGAGTAATCCCTGTCCCAGGCTTACCAAAAAATCGCCCACCACCAACGCATTAATGATCCCGATGTTCCTGATTGACAAATGCGCAGAATGAAAATCGAAGCTTAACCGATTCGGAGTCCTAAACATTCTTTCACCGGGATCTTTCTCGCCTACAAGTCCCCATTGCAATTTGTTTTTATATTGATAGCGGTACCGGAATAATACAGCATCACGGCTTCCCGAATAGGCAGGCTCGGGACGTTCGTATCCACGAGCAGGTTCTAAAACACGTTTGTATCTAACCGTTATAAGGTGATTTCCGCCAAGCAAAACTTGTTTCCCCACCAACGCAGGACGCACCTGTTCAATCGTAACATAAGGTAAAAGATTTCGAATTGTCAATAGATCCCAACCGGGTACAGCTTGTAGTTCATGCAGATCAATGAACAACCCTAGTATTCGTCGGTACATCAGCAGTGCTGCGACCTGGAATCCATTAAGCCCCGGCAGCGATTCCAGTTCGTGAATCCCCGCAGTATTCAGGTTGATTTTTCCTTCCGGTAAAAGCGTCAACAAATCCACCGCATCCTCATCTGAATTCTCTTCCGCAAGTTTCTCCAGTTGCTGTTGATGCATTTTCTCCGCTTCTTCTGTCTCCTGTGCCTGTAAAGTTTCAATCACAAAAAGAAAAATCATTCCCGCCAATATCCTTTTCATCACTCCTTGTTTTTCTTGTTATAAATAATCTGCATGGACGGACTAACGCCAAGCCACATATGATATCTGAAAGAAAGAATTGTCAACAGGTTTTTCCAGCGAAGCCCAAAAGAAAACAATGGCGAGATCGGGGCGGTTTCGAAAGCCACACGAACCAGCATCTTCTCAAGAAATTTATACTGAATTGCACCGCAAACATTCACCGGCTGGTCTTCAACTTTAATAACTTCAATTGCTAAAACGACCGATTCAGAAAACGAACTCAGGAGGAAACTTCGAAAAACTACTGCAGGCCGAAAAGCCGATTTTACTACGGGGAGATGCTGGACGGCAATTCCCAACTTCAGCGATGGGGATAATATCATGTTTGTTCCTACCCCAACTGACAATGAATGCATAGATCCATATCCAATCGCTGTGGATTTTTGGTATCCGAACGTCGTGCCGATATCAATTTTCCCCAATGATTTTCCAAAACCTATCTGCAATCCGGTTTGATTGAAAAACGAACTTCCTGAATAGGACACATTCACACCTACACCGCCGTAAGACAATGGAGCAATGATTGATAGTCGATGAGCTCCCAGTTCATTAATCAGGTATTTACGTTCACTGTAAACACCCGCGGTAAACAATTTATAGCCCGGAAGTAGTGAGGGATTAGATTCAAAAGCGAAAGGGTTCAATCCATCTGCCACGACAAAAGCTGGTGAAACAGATGCGGGGATGAAGTCGATCTGTGTGAATTGTGCATTGCTGAATAAGGGCAAGAAGAAAAACGACAGAAGAAAAATTTTCATGCTGCGATGATTTAAAACGTTAGATAAAACGTTTGCCTATTGAAAAAAATAGGTCAAAAATCACTCGCTTCTTTGGGGAGGTTATCGCGTAAGCATACCTTTGCGGAATGCAAATTTTAGATGGCAACCTGGTATCTCAGGCTACAAAGGACGAATTAAAAATCAAGGTCGCTCAATTGGTTATGGAAGGTAAGAAAGTTCCTCATCTCGCAGCAATTTTGGTTGGGACAAATGGCGCTAGTGAAACTTATGTTGGAAGTAAAGTAAGAACATGTGAAGAGATTGGATTTAAATCAACATTAATTCGCTTAGAGGAAACCATCAGTGAATATAAATTACTGACAGCCATTGAAGAGCTAAATACAGATCCGGACGTAGACGGAATTCTCGTTCAATTGCCTTTGCCAAAACATATTTCTGACGAACGCGTCATCAACACAATTGATCCGACGAAGGACGTTGATGGTTTTCACCCGGTGAGTGTTGGGAAAATGGTTCAAAGTCTTCCGACCTTTGTACCCGCAACGCCGCATGGAATTATGCTGATGCTCGAACATTACAAAGTAGAAACGAAAGGAAAGCATGCTGTTGTGATTGGTCGGAGTAATATCGTAGGCCGGCCAATGAGTATTCTATTAAGTGCAAATTCAAACCCGGGCAACTGCACAGTAACTCTTTGTCATTCGCAAACAAAGAATTTGAAAGAAATTTGTCGTGGGGCTGATATAATTGTTGCCGCACTTGGCAGACCAGAATTTGTTACTGCTGATATGGTGAAAGAAGGTGCGATCGTGATTGATGTAGGGATCACCCGCGTTGATGATCCGAGCAAAAAAAGAGGTTATTCATTGAAAGGCGATGTGAAATTCGACGAGGTTTCAGTTCGTAGTTCGTTTATTACGCCGGTACCGGGCGGAGTTGGCCCAATGACAATTGCTGCATTGATGATGAATACGTATAAAGCATGCATGGCTAAAAATTAAAACCGTTTCTAATCCGGATATATAATGAATGTATTGGTGAGCACGGAACAAACGATAATAGATCAAGACCTAATTACCGGTTCTTTACCGGTGATGGAAGATTTTTATACCATCCAGGGAGAAGGATTTCACCAGGGTAAAGCAGCTTATTTTATTCGGCTTGGCGGCTGCGATGTCGGCTGTGTTTGGTGCGATGTAAAAGAAAGTTGGGATGCTTCTAAATTTGACCGCTTCAATGCTGATAAGCTCGTCGAAAAAGTTCGTCAAACTCCCGCCCAGGTTGTTGTTATTACCGGAGGTGAACCGCTCATGCATTCACTCAATGAACTAACAGGTCGATTTCAACTCGCCGGCATAAAAACGCATATCGAAACATCGGGCTCACATCCGTTAAGCGGATCATGGGATTGGATTTGCCTGTCCCCAAAGAAATTCAAAGCACCATTACCGGAAATTTTACCTGTTGCCAACGAACTGAAGGTCGTAGTGTTTAACAGTTCAGATTTTAAATGGGCAGAAAAATATGCCGCTCTCGTTAGTTCCAAATGCAAATTGTACCTACAACCTGAATGGGACCGGCAAGCTGAAATTACCCCTATGCTCATCGAATACGTTAAAGAGCATCCACAATGGGAACTTTCACTCCAGCTTCATAAATACATCAACGTTCCTTAATCGTTAACATGTCTTTTGCATTTTTGTCGCTTTGCGGCTCCGCGTCTTGGCGCGCCTGTATTTAAAATACAAATCTCGCCAAGTCGCAAGGGCGCCAAGGACGTTTTAAATTTGATACCCCTTTCCGATCCTCCTCCTTTACTCCGAACGAGATCCGAATGGAACTGACTACCTCACCGAAAAGAGTCTGACTAAGTTCAGCATCCTTTT
>JACMLR010000449.1 GCA_014379515.1 Chitinophagaceae bacterium | reverse complement strand
TGGCGGCACTTAAGCCGCGTTTCGCAACCCACCGATCTACTAATTCCGGAAGGTGATTGTGTTGTTGTCGATTTCAAATTGAAGTTTTGATGTTGCTTGCAAGGAAATAAGTAATTGTGAAACACGCTGATTCCGCGACGTGCGAATGGTAAACCGATCGTTGATCCTATCCGCATAAATAATCTTTGCGCCATACCATCTTTCCAGCTCCCGGGCAATGACTTCAAGCGAGTCGTTTTCAAAAAGAAATTCGTCGTGCATCCAGGCCAGGTTGGCAAGCTGAACCCGCCTACTTTTTACGGTATCATTTTCTAGTATGCTTACTTCGTGATTCTGACCAAATTGAAATTTTATCCGTGAATTCGCAAATGAAACTGAGCCAACGAAGGATGTGATGTACAACAACGGGTCATTCGGGTAGGCATTTACGTTAATTGTTGCTCCTTTCGTTTCGACTGTCCCTCGCGCTGTCCGAATCAGAAACGGGCTGTTGCTATTCGTTCCAATTTCAAAGTAGGCTTCACCTGATAGTTCGACCACTCGTTTGTCAGGGGGAAAAATCGGCGGGAATCTTATCTCGGAGTCTGCATTTAACCAAACTTTGCTGCCATCACTCAATTCCAATTGATACTTCCCTCTCGGAGGAACTGTTATGATGTGTTGTGCTGTTAGTGCGGCAACGGCATGACTTCGAAATTTCCAGTTATCCGTCTCAAGAAAGAACCGGATTCCCTTTTCTTTAGTATACTTCCCGGTTCGGATACTGTCGAGTTCGATTTTACGCCCATTGTTAAGTGTCAGGACGGCTTGTTCGATCCCTGGAACAATATCGTTTTTAATAAAAGGTAGGGTAGGAGGTTCATTCGACGGGGGCGCTGCGTAAAAATAAAAAAACATCCCAACACCAATAACGAAACACGCGCTCATTGCATTTTTAAATAATGTTAACCGTTTTTTACGACGATGAGCTTGCTCGAGTTTTAGCTTGTCTTGCAATTCGCGAAGACGAAAATCACTATTCACTTCGCGCATCCATTGCATCGAGGCCTCTCTATTGCGATTATCCGTGAGTTTTTCAAATAAGCGGATGTTCTCTTTAGCTGTACTGAGCCATTTGTCGAGAGCGCTATGATCTGCGGAACTAATATCTCCACGGATATAGCCTGCCACAAATCCTGCAATGCGACTTGCCTCTGCGTCTGTATATTTTGTAAAGTATTCTTTCATAATTGCAAGGTAATATTGGTGAAGACCCGTTTCCAAATTCGGAGAGAGAGAACTTTCCCTGAAAATCATGTGAAATTCTCACGCGATTACTGAGAAAAATGCTTACTATCCCGCCGATTTTGTAAGCGATAGTCGAAATGATTTTTCAAAACACCATCGTCAATTAAAAGAATCTCAATAGAAATTTTCGTTGTTTTAATAGTTCTACACCCCGACTGCGTTGCGATTGAACATTGTTGACTGTTATTCCCAATTCTGTTGCGATCTCCTGGTAGTTCTTTCCATCGATATAAATCATATGGAAGATTCGTTTACACTTTGGCGGGAGTTTTTCGAAGCTTTCATGGAGGTTACGATAAGATTCAGATTCAACCATGGCTTGTAAATGCGTTTTCTCTTCCTGCTCTGGCTGTTTACGAATTGTTTCAAATACGGATCGGATTGTTTCCTGTTTTCTTAACCAATCGATACAGGCGTTTTGAGTTACCCGGTATAAAAAAGACAGAAGATGAGCCTCAGTTGTAATACTATCCCGCCGCACCCAAAGTTTGACGAAAACCTCTGATGCAATCTCTTCTGCTGCCACACGTTCACGGATGATTGTGTTTGCATAAAGGCAAAGCGAAGGATAAAGCCGCCTGAAAATTGCCGACAACGCGCGCTCTTTATCGTTATTTAATTCTCGAATCAGTTTTATACCAATTACTGTGTGGTTCATAGATACTTTCCTATAGGTGATTGTTCCACTTGTTTTGTTTCTTCAATTTTAGCTCTCTATGAAGCAGACAGGTTGAAATCGAAGATTGACTCATATGTTATTGAAAAGGTTAAAGAGAAGC
>JACMLR010000448.1 GCA_014379515.1 Chitinophagaceae bacterium | reverse complement strand
CGCCGGGAGATTATGTTTTCGAATTGAAATCTGCCAATAGCGATGGGAAATTTAGCAGCACGGTTTCAACTCTCGATATCAGTATTAGCCCGCCGTGGTGGCAAACGTGGTGGTTTCGATTGAGTGCACTGCTTGCGATTGCCGGGATTGTAACTATCCTTGTGCGTCGCAGGATCGCAGTTATCAGGAACAAAGCAGAACTAAAACATAGAATGGCTGAGACTGAAATGATGGCGCTGCGTGCACAAATGAATCCACATTTTATTTTCAATTGCATCAATAGTATCGACGGTCTGATTCAGAGCAACGATAAATATCACGCCACAGTTTACCTGAACAAGTTTGCAAAATTGATTCGTAACATCCTCGACAGTTCGAAACAAAACATGATCCCCTTATCAAAAGATATCGATACGTTGAACTTGTATATTGAACTGGAGCAACTACGCAATGAAAATAAGTTCACAGCGGAAATTAAAGCAGATGATCAATTGCTTCAACACGATTACAAAGTGCCTCCACTGATAATACAGCCATTCGTAGAGAATGCAATATTGCATGGCCTAAGAAACAGAACAGATAACGATGGCAAACTGACCGTCTCTATTGCAAGGCAGAATGGACATCTTCAGTATATCGTTGAAGACAATGGCGTTGGTCGTTTTGCAGAATCGAACTCATTGAAAAAGGAAAAACAATCTTACGGAATGCAAATCACCAGTGACAGGGTCAAACTATTCAACAACGAATCAAATCCTTCTGTAGAAGTAACAGATCTCGTAGAAAACGGTCGGCCGAAAGGAACCCGTGTTACAGTTTATCTAAAAATTAAATAATGCTTTCAGCAATTATCATCGACGACGAGACAAAAGGCCGAGTCGCTTTACGACAAAAACTGCAGGACTATTGCCCAACTGTTGAAATCCTTGGTGAGGCGGCAGACGGAGAAGAAGGTATTAAGCTGATCGAAACGCTCAAACCGCAAATTTTGTTTTTAGATATCGAGATGCCGAGAATGGACGGATTTGAAATGCTTCGTCGCATAGATCATAAAGATTATCATATCGTCTTCACAACTGCCTATGATCAATATGCAATCAAAGCCATTAAGTTTGCAGCGTTTGATTACCTATTGAAACCAGTTGACATCGACGAACTCAAACAGGCAGTTGAAAAGATAAATCAACAAACCAATAACATCACGCCAAAAAAACTGGAAACGCTTGAGCATAACCTGCAATCGATCCACTCATTGAACAAGCTTGCAATCCCCACGCTCGATGGCTATCTTTTTTTCGATATTAGTCATATCGTACATCTTGAAGCTCAGAGTAACTATACTGCCATCTATTTTACCGACTACCCAAAGCTTATCGCGAGTCGAACCCTGAAAGATTTTGAAGACCTTCTTCCACCTGAAATTTTCTTTCGTCCGCACCACTCCCACATCATCAATCTCAATTTTATCAAACGATATATCAAAGGTGATGGTGGACAAATTGAAATGCAAAACGGAAATTTTGTGACGGTAGCCCGACGTAAGAAAGAAGAGTTTTTAAAAACAATCGGACACTGAGGGGAGAGCGAGAAACAGAGCGGGAGCGAATCGACCTCCGCTCTGTTTCTCGCTCGGTTTTATCCTCGCTCCCGCCCTCTTTCTCGCTGTGTTTCTCGCTCTTCACTTCCTATCTTTGCCGCATGGAAAAATTCTTGACCGATCTTTTCGAAGGCCAAACTTATGATCCAAATAATTTCTTTTTAATTGCAGGGCCGTGCGTTGTAGAAGGCGAGGAACTTGTGATGGAAATAGCAGATAAAGTGTCGACGACTTGCAAAAATCTTGGAATCCCCTACATTTTCAAAGCATCCTATCGAAAAGCAAATCGCACAAGTGCAAGCTCCTTCACCGGGCTGGGAGATGATACCGGGCTAAGCCTTTTAAAAAAGGTTAAAGAACGTTACAAACTTCCGGTTACAAGTGATATCCATGCACATGAAGAAGCTGCCCATGCAGCGGAATACATCGACATCCTACAGATACCAGCATTTCTCTGCAGGCAAACCGATTTGCTGATTGCGGCTGCTGAAACCGGAAAAATTGTCAATGTAAAAAAAGGCCAGTTTTTGAGTGGGCCGGCAATGAAGTTTGCTGTCGAGAAAATCCGAAAAGCAGGGAATGAAAATATTATTCTTACTGAAAGAGGAACAACTTTTGGCTACCAGGATTTGGTAGTTGACTATCGCAATATCCCGTGGATGCAAGAACATCAAACTCCAGTAGTAATGGATGTGACACACTCTTTACAACAACCGAATCAAACATCGGGTATTACCGGTGGTAATCCACAACTCATCGGTACCATTGCTAAAGCAGCGATCGCAACCGGCGCGAATGGATTATTTATCGAAACGCATCCGAATCCGGCAGTTGCAAAAAGTGATGGCGCAAATATGTTGCGCCTCGATCTGCTCGAACCACTGCTTCAACAATTGGTAAAACTTAGAAAGGCTGTTATTTAAAAGGTCAGCGGATCAAGCGAACAGTATCCACGATTGATACCTTGCCTGCAAGAACATTCACTCCTGCTTTATATTCTTTTCGAAACGCGGGGTCAGCTGGAATGAAGTGAACGTCGTATGTGCCTGGCGTAATTCCCTTAACCAGGAATGCTCCACTTGGAGCAGTAAAAGTTGTGGCAATGGTATCGAGTCCCTGGATTGCATAAACTGCTGTAAGAACATTATTTGGAAAGACATATCCACCAATGCTACCGCCCACGGCAGCGAGCACTGTACGAATAACCGGCTTCAAAATATATTTATTACTACCGGTATGGACAACCGAACGTGCGGCGTCGAAATCCAAAACAAGCGTGTACAATACTCCCGCAAGCACATCTTGTTGCACATTTAATTTCAATCCGCTTTGTTGTGCACTTGGCGTTTCTAAAGGCATCGATACTCCATCAACAACTATTGAATTTGCTGGTCCTAATACCAATCTGATCTGATGCAATTTTCCGCTCGGTATATCTGCATTAACAAGAAGCGTGTCTTTATCATTCACTAAATCAAGCAAATTATAAATCCCTTTATTCACACCTACAAGGCTTTGCCAATTGTCTGCATTATTTCCGGAAACGTTAAACTGTACGTCCTGAATATCTATATAAATAGCATCATAATCTGCAGGATCGTCGGTAAGACGGATTTCCAGTCTCGCATTACCGAGCTGTTCAGAACCACTTTCTTTATTGTTACACGCTGAAAATGTACAGAATACGAATACTACTGCCACTATCGATACGAATTGCTTCATAATTTTTGCTTTGTTCATGATGCAGCAAACGAAAATTGGGCCAAGTTGAGAAGGCTGAATATAGAATATCGAATATAGAATGTAGAATACAGAAGTTCAGGAGACAGGAGAAATACAACTCCAGTACGTTATTACTTTAGACTATGTCAACAACTTCAATTGAAAGCATTTCGCATATTTCGCACATTTCGCATATTTCGCACATTTCTATATTTTGCACATTTCTGTATTTCGCACATTAAAAAAAACCCTCCCGGAGAACCAGGAGGGGTAACAACTAAAAACAACAATCATACGTACTTAAACGAACGTCGATTGGTACGGTGAATATTTAATCCGGTTTCTTACCATCCAAAAAAGTATTGATCGTGGTAATTCGTGTAGTGTTATCGTCTTCCTTTTTTACTTCGTAACCACTGAAGAAATTCTCTACACTTGAGATGGTGTTGTAGAGTACTAAATTGCGGCGGATATAATCCGGCACTGTTTCAAACTCGTTGTTAGGGTCAGTTGCGTTGACATTGAAAGACAGATTACGTAGTTTCTGAATTCGGTCAGCCGCACGACGTTTTTGTTCCTCTACCTCGTCCTGCACTGCAGGCTCCTCTGTAGAAGTAATTGCCATAACATTTTTCGGAGTTTGATGGGCCCGAGGCTCATCCGCCGCTGAAATATCATCCTTAAATACCAATTGCAGATCGCCATCGGAAGGTTCTTCTTCCTGATTTTTTTTGACAACTGGATTCGGGACTGGTTCTTTCACAGGTTTCTGCTCAGGGATGGATTCATTTTGTGCAGTTTCGGCATAGATATTAGATGGCTTGGCCAAGTATCCTCCCGTCGCTGCAGACGCAGGAGAATTATTTTGCTGTTCAGACTTTACTTGTGGTGATGACGATAAGGTGTGTGAAGTTTCTACAGGTGCGGATGGCAGCGAAAGTACCCATTCAACCTTCTCTTCAGTTTGTTTTTTATCCACTTGCTTATCAACAGTAGTTTCCCTATCGATTTTGTTCGTAAAAAATACAAGCGATGAATTTTCTTTGACAACCGGCTCAACTAATTTAGCCTGTAACTCCACTTTCAACTCATCTTGTGCAGGCATGTTGAATACAACCAGTGGTTTCTCTTCTTCCATTTTTATTTCAGATTGCACTGACGCAGGTGCAGGAATGTTTACCTTTTTTTCCTCAGCCTTGATAGCAACTGGCCTGGCAACTTCCTCTTTCTTCATTTCCAGCGTCATTACAATCTTTTCATCTTTTGCTGGAGCGGACTTAATTTCTTCTTTCTTATTGAATGGATCCTTGTACTCGAATCCCGTTGCAATCAGTGTAATTCCAATTTTATCTCCTAGCGTGCTATCATATCCTAATCCTAAAATCACATCGGTGCCTTCGCCAGCACGACTCAACAAATAGTTTTGAATGATTTCCACTTCATCCATCGTGAACTCATGATCACCTTCAGCAGAGTTTATATTGATAAGAATCCATTTCGCCCCGCGAATATCATTATCATTCAATAGCGGCGAATTCAATGCTTCCTCAATTGCCTGTTGCGCGCGACTCGCACCGTTTGCAGCAGCAGATCCCAGTATCGCAACGCCACCGTTTCTCATCACTGTGCATACATCTGCAAAGTCAACATTGATTTGTCCGGTACTGTTGATCACATCGGTAATACATTTCGCCGCCGTTGCCAAAACATTATCAGCTCTTGAAAACGCTTCTTTCATTTTCAAGTTGCCAAATTGATGGCGAAGTTTATCATTACTGATCACTAAAAGGGTATCAACATATTGCTTCAGTGTATGAATACCTTCTTCGGATTGTAGCTGTCTCTTTTTTCCTTCATAAGAAAAAGGTGTAGTTACAATACCAACAGTGAGTATCCCAAGGTCTTTACAAATTTTTGAAATGATCGGCGCACCACCCGTGCCAGTTCCACCTCCCATTCCTGCTGTGATGAAGGCCATCTTCGTATTCACTTCGAGAATGCGACGAATCTCTTCAAGGCTTTCTTCAGTGGCCTGCCGTCCGATTTCTGGATTAGCGCCGGCACCAAGACCCTGCGTCAGGTGTGGCCCCAGTTGTATTTTATTAGGCACACGACTCTGCGCAATTGCCTGCGCATCGGTATTGCAAATAATAAAATTTACCCCCTCAATGTTCTGGCTGTACATATAATTGACAGCATTACTTCCGCCTCCGCCAACACCAATAACTTTGATGATAGACGATTTTTCTTTGGGCAAATCAAAATGAATCATAGTAAAAGATTTCGGTTCGCCAAAGCCCTTGCGATATTACAAAGGCATTCGGCGAACGATGAATAATGGTTAGTAAGTAAAAAGAGCTATAAACAATGATCAACAACAACTGAACAATGAACTATAATGCATGATCCTCTTCTTCTTTGAAAAGATCGATCAAACTCGTTTTGAATTTTCCCCAGAAGTCTTTCATTCCTTTCCGATTACGCATTTTATCCGGACTAACTGAAGTTCCCGCAACCGTTTCTTCAACGGTTTCCGGCATCTTAAGGCTTTCCGGAACCAACACCTTCTTGAATCCTTTTTCGAATTGTTTGCGATTGTGTTCGTAATCATCATAACCTTTCAGGATCAACCCAAGGCATGTTGAGTACATCGGTTTTGCGAGTTCTTCGATATGTCCTGCCGCAAGATGCTCTGTCGGGTAACCAATACGTGCATTTAATCCCGTTACATACTCCGTAAGCTGAATAAGATGTTTTAATTGTGAGCCTCCACCAGTGAGAACAATACCACCATT
This sequence comes from Chitinophagaceae bacterium, assembly GCA_014379515.1. GTDB lineage: Bacteria > Bacteroidota > Bacteroidia > Chitinophagales > Chitinophagaceae > Endoryza. Next base: position 965 of record JACMLR010000448.1, on the reverse strand, counting down.
AAGCATCCGGTTATCAAGGCCAACCTGTTTGAGATGATATGTAACAAAATCCATAATCTCGCTCATTCTTGCCTGGATGATATTGGCCAGATTTTTCACACTTATTTCCTTTGCTGGCATTCCGCGTAACCCAGGAATAGTTATATAAGCATTTGCTTTCGCTTCGTTTGCGAGCGCGCTTCCAAACTGAACCTTCATTTGCTCAGCTTGTGTTTTCAATACACCAAGACCGGTTTTGATATCATTCGTAATATTTTCTCCGCCGAATGGAATTACTGCCGTGTGTTTCAAAATGCCTTCATAGAAAACGGCAAGGTCAGTTGTACCACCACCGATATCAACGATTGCTACACCTGCTTCGAGATCTTCTTGTCCCATTACGGAAGAAGCAGAGGCCAATGGTTGAAGAACAAGATCCTTTGTTTTCAAGCCACTCTTTTCAACAGCGCGGTTTATATTTCGAATAGCATTTTTATCCCCGGTAATGATGTGGAAGTTGGCACCAATCTTAACCCCACCATATCCAATTGGATTTGGAATATTTTGAAAATTATCAACGGTGAATTCCTGTGGTATAACGTCAATGATCTGATCGCCAGCAGGAATATATGTTTTGTACTGATCGTTGACAAGTTGATCAATTTCACGCTGAGTAATTTCTTCGTTCGTATCATGACGAACAATATCACCACGTGTTTGCAAACTTTTAATGTGATGTCCGGCAATTCCAACGTAGACCTCTCCTATTTCTAAATCAGGATTTGAAGCATAACAATTATCCAGGGCGAGCTGAATCGCCTTTATCGTTTCATCGATATTTAATACCTGACCATGTTTCACCCCATTGCTATTGGATCGACCAAAGCCAATAATTTCCAATTTGCCGAATTCGTTTTTCCGGCCGGCAATAGCAGCAATCTTAGTTGTTCCAATATCGAGACCGACGATAATTGGTTGTTGTTCGT
>JACMLR010000447.1 GCA_014379515.1 Chitinophagaceae bacterium | reverse complement strand
CATTGCTACTGGTAGTGGCGGTGGAGAAACCATCACATCTGGCATCCTTGCAGGTACTGGTACTGGAAATGATATAGTTGATTGGGTGTTTGCTGAATTAAGGAATAGTACAACTGGTGTAGTGATTACTTCCAGAGCTGTTCTTATTGAGCGGGATGGTGATATTGTAGATGTTGACGGCACTGGTGCAAAAACTAATTTCATCAACTTTGCCGGTGAACTTGCAGGCAACTACCATGTTTCAATTAGACATAGAAATCACTTGGGCATTAGAACTCCTGCGGGTCTCGGACTTGCCAGGACCACTGCTACTCCTTATAATTTTAGTACGAGTGCAGCCCAGGCTTTGAGCGGTGTGCAATTCAATCTGGGAGGTGGGTTTTTTGGAATGTATGGTGGTAACGTAAACGGAAATACGACCGTGAGATTTGCCGGACCAGCCAATGATCAGAATGAATTGATCAACGTGATTCTCGGAGCTAACAAATCAGCAATTTTAAGCGGGGTCTACAACCGCGGCGATCTTAATATGAATGGTGTAGTTCGATATGCTGGGCCAAACAACGATGAAAATTTTCTCATTAACGTTGTTCTTGGTGCAAATAAGGCGGCCATCATCACTCAACCGTTCTAAACCAAACTAGTAACAAATAAATCAATCGGGAATATGAAACGACTTTTAATATTGTGTGTGGCGTTGGTAGGTTTGACGACCGTATCATTTGCACAAACGTCCGTCCAGGGTACAGTGGTCAATACTTCCACAAATCGTGTTAGCGTTTATTCAAAACCGAATAGTGCGTTAACAAATCAACTCTTTAGTAACATACTAATTACATTGAGTATTGCAGATCAAGGTGCTGGCAATCCAACTGTAACTGTAGATTCAAATTATGTTCCCAATATTTCATGGGAAGCCCTTGCTCCCCAAACCATTGCTGGTCGGACTTATTACACTTTCAACGGGGCAGATAACGGGTTGACCACAGGAACAAACTGGGAAGCCAGTAAGAACAATAAGACGATTACATTTCTGTTCTCAAATGCCAACGGTCTGGGTACGGTGCAATTGAACGATGAATCTCCCACTGGAGGCGCAAACGGTCAGATGTATTGGTATGTTGAACTTCTTCGTGCAGGCGGTGGCGACATTACAAACTATACTACCAAATTTTACGGCAACAACCCTGTTCCGGTCAATAATGAATCATCCCCGTCTTTTGTGGGCGCCCAATCAGTTGCCATCCTGCCCGTGTTACTTCAATCTTTCAATGTCTCCAAACAAGGTACATCAGACGCCTTATTGAGTTGGACAACCTCCATGGAACAAAACGTTAGCCATTTTATCCTGGAAAGAAGCGGAAACGGAAATAACAGCTGGAGCAAATTTGCAGAAGTGAAAGCCAAAGGAAATTCTAACACTCCTACTACCTACAGCTATGCAGATGTGAAAATCTACGACGGAGCTTCCGCAAGCAAAGTAGTTTTCTACAGAATCAGATCAATCGATCTTGATGGACAAGAGAAAATATTTCCGGTACGCTCATTGAAGTTTTCAGCAACCGGTGCGAAAGAAATCAGTCTTTATCCAAACCCGGTAAAAGACGGTTTCACACTAAGCGTTCCATTGGTAAGCCCGCAGAATGCGAAAGTTCGCCTTAACCTGATAAGCCGTCTCGGCCAGGTGGTTAACTCTCGTGAAGTGAATGGTACATCAATCGCTAATTACTATTATGACATCAAGACTCCTGGCGTTGTTTCCGGTGAGTATATGCTACAAATATTATTGGATGGAGAAGTGCTCGATACCAAAAAAGTAATCGTTCAACGTTAATCGGTATCATTAACCATTAATACCTTTTTCAGCTTTTTTTCTTCATGCACACGCCTTTGTTGCGATCGCGGTTAAACGCAGGAACAGCAAAGGTTTTTTTGTGCCCGGAACCCCCGGTTGGCTGATATGTTCTACTTTTATCGCAAATGTTAGCGTATTGAATCCGCAGCAGGAAAACCTTCGTATCCAAAAATGGGTCGTTACTGTCGCCGTGGTGCTTTTCGCGGTAAAAGTGACCGCGTATTTCATCACTCATTCGGTTGCAATTCTTACCGATGCCCTGGAAAGTACTGTCAACGTGATCGCAGGATTTATCGGTTTATATAGTCTCCATATAGCTTCAAAACCGAAAGACGTTGATCATCCCTACGGGCACGGGAAAGCAGAATTTCTTTCAGCCGCTGTAGAAGGAAGCTTCATCATCGTTGCCGGCATTGTTATCATTTATGAAGCAGGAAAAAATCTTATCAATCCAAAACCACTTCAGCAACTCGATTGGGGTATTCTACTTGTTGCCTTTACTGCAGTAATTAATTATCTCGTTGGTTTCATCACCTTGCGTCGCGGACGGAAAAATAATTCCATTGCGCTGATCGCAAGTGGGAAACATTTGCAAACAGATACCTGGTCGACCCTGGGAATTATCGTGGGCCTCATTTTGATTTACTACACCGGAGAGGCATGGATCGATGGAGCTGTCGCCATTTTATTCGCACTGATTATTATCTATACGGGTTATTCAATCCTTCGAAAATCAATCGCCGGCATCATGGATGAAGCCGATGCTGAGCTGCTGAAAAAAATCGTACATCTTTTAAATAATAACCGTCGCGAGAACTGGATCGATTTGCATAACCTTCGTGTTATTAAATATGGTGGTCAATTACATGTCGATTGCCATTTGACAGTTCCCTGGTATCTGAACGTGATGGAAGCCCATGAAGAAGTTGATGAATTGACGCGACTGATTAAAACAGCATTTGGGGACAGCGTGGAATTTTTTGTTCATACAGATCCCTGTCTCGATTTTTCCTGCTACATCTGCTCCAAAGAAGGATGTCATGTTCGCAATCATGCGTACGAACAACAGATCGATTGGACCCTCGAAAACATTCTGTCCGATAAAAAACATCAGTTGGCGAAAGAGAAAACTCCATTATAACAAAACTCCTATATTCGTCCTCATTAAAAACGATTATATGCAGGCGTGGAAAGATTATCAGCAACAACATGAAGACCGGTTTCTCCAGGAACTTTTGGAGCTATTACGCATCCCGAGTGTGAGTGCGCGGACAGAACACAAAGAGGATATGAAAAAGTGCGCAGAAGCTGTTCGCAAAAGCCTGCTGAATGCTGGTGCTGATAAAGCCGAGATTTTTGATACAGCGGGACATCCCATCGTGTACGGTGAAAAAATAATTGATCCGTCAAAACCGACTGTACTGGTGTACGGACATTACGACGTACAACCGGCTGATCCACTGGAGCTCTGGCACAGTGGTCCTTTTGAGCCGGTCATTAAGGATGGTAAAATCTATGCGCGCGGCTCAGCAGACGATAAGGGCCAATTTTATATGCACGTGAAAGCGTTGGAGATTATGATTAAAACAGATTCGCTTCCAACGAATATTAAATTTTGTATTGAAGGGGAAGAAGAAATCGGTTCGCCAAACCTTGCAAAATTCGTTTCCTCCAATACGGATTTATTAAAGGCCGATGTTGTATTGATAAGTGATACTGCAATGATCAGCCTCGATACTCCTTCAGTGGATATCGGCGTTCGCGGGCTCAGCTACATTGAAGTTGAGGTAACCGCTGCCAATCGCGATTTGCATAGTGGCGTATATGGTGGAGCTGTTGCAAATCCAATTACGATTCTTGCACAGATGATCGCATCCTGTCATGATGCGAACAATCACATAACAATTCCTGGTTTTTATGATGATGTTGTTGAAGCGACAGCAGAAGAACGTAAACTGATGTCGAATGCGCCATACAATGAATCGGCATACAAAAAAGATCTTGGGGTTGAGGAACTATGGGGTGAAAAAGGCTATACTACAAATGAACGTACCGGTATCCGGCCAACAATTGAAGTGAACGGAATTTGGGGTGGTTATACAGGTGAAGGTGCGAAAACAGTATTACCCTCTAAAGCCTTTGCAAAAATTTCCGCACGCCTCGTTCCGAATCAATCGTCTGTTACCATCACAGAGAAACTGATCAATTATTTTAAAACGATAGCACCGCCCGGTGTAACCGTAAAAGCGGAAGAACACCACGGTGGTGAACCGTACATGACCCCACTGAATTCACCAGGATACATAGCCGCAGCTAAAGCAATTGAAAGCAGTTTTGGTAAGAAACCAATTCCGGTACGCGGTGGGGGAAGTATTCCAATCTGTTCATTATTTGAAAAAGAATTAGGTATCAAGATTGTGTTCATGGGCTTTGGACTCGACAGTGATAATCTACACAGTCCCAATGAAAAGTTTGAATTGAAGAATTTTTATAAAGGGATTGAAACGATTCCGTACTTCCACAAATACTTCGCAGAGGCAAAGTGATTGTTGGGAATACAAGAACGCGAATGCTCGCACCTTGAGATCCGTCATCCCTATTCGCGTCTTCCGCATCACGTCGCCAAAAAAATTAAATAAAATTTTCTCTAAAGATTATTCGAATGATTTAATTTGTGCTTGTCTATGAGTGTGGTGAAAGAAAAATTAAGGTTGGACAAGTATCTCTGGGCGATCCGATTGTTCAAGACCCGCACCCAGGCGGCTGAAGCGTGTGACAAAGGAAAAGTGAAGTATAATGGGGATTCAGCAAAAGCAGCAAAGTCAGTTTCCGTCAACGATGAATACGAAGTAAAGACAGAAGCAAAGCGTTGGCGTATAAAAGTTACCGGGCTCCTTCATAACAGGGTCCAGTTTGCAGAAGCGATTAAGTTTTATATAGATATCACACCTGCCGAAGAAATCGAACGTCTACAGTTTCAGGCAGCAAGCTTCCATACGGGAAAAAGACCAAGTAAGATCGGGCGGCCGACCAAAAAGCAACGCCGGGATCTCGACAGTTTCAGCGACACCTAATCATTGTTTACAACTCCTCGATTGCAGGTTTGAGTATCTCTTACGCAAACCAGTAACCTTTTTAAATCAAATCTTAAACAAATGATTCGTTCCGCCTATGGACGAGCGTAATTTTATCATCCCAAAATCGCCATGCCTATGACACTTCATGTTGGTCCCGAAAGTATTCTAAGTGACGTTCAGCAACAATTTCAATCTTGTTTTCCCGGATTCAAATTGGAATTCTTTTTTAGTTCTGCTGACAACATAAAACCATCAATCAAACTTCATCATTCATTTCCATTTGTCAGCATTGGCGAACTATGCAGTCCGATTGCGCCATCAAAGTTTGTAATAAAGGAATCAATGACGATCCGTGAGCTAGAGCAAAAATTTCGGCGCAAGTTTGGGTTGCCAGCTCGTGTATATATGCGTGATGGTCAATACTGGCAAAAGAAGGCATCTATGGACAAGATCCGATTGAGTACACAAACGGAAGTCCAGGTTCCATCGTTACCAATCATTGCAATGCATCGCTTTGTTGCGCCCGACTTTTCGTTGCAGATGGGGAGTTGAGCCAGTATCTTTGCTTCATGCACATCGATATCATTACTGTAGTTCCTGAATTACTGGAAAGTCCGCTTGGGCATTCTATTATGAAAAGGGCACAGGAAAAAAACCTGCTCACAGTAAAAACACATCACCTGCGACAATGGGCGGTTAATGAATATGGACAGGTAGATGATTATCAGTACGGCGGCGGCGCGGGTATGGTTATGATGTGTGAACCATTGGCAAATGCAATTGAGGGTTTATCAAAAGAACGGAGTTACGATGACATCATTTATATGACGCCCGATGGCGAACAGTTTAATCAATCAACAGCGAATCAATTATCACTCAAAAATAATCTGCTTATAATCTGCGGTCATTACAAAGGAATCGATCAGCGGATTCGTGAACATTTTATTACTCGTGAAATCTCGATTGGCGATTATGTATTGAGTGGCGGTGAACTGGCTGCTGCAGTTGTTGTAGATGCTATTGGTCGACTACTGCCTGGAGTATTGAACAATGAAACTTCTGCCCTTTTTGATTCTTTCCAGGATAATTTGCTTGCACCACCGGTCTATACAAGACCCGCAGATTTCAGAGGGTGGAAAGTTCCTGATATTCTACTTAGCGGCGATCTCAAGAAAATTGAAGATTGGCGTTATGACCAAAGTGTTGAAAGAACGACCAGCAAGCGGCCAGATCTTCTCTGACTTACCAGTTATCCTTCCCAGAATAATTTTCAACTATTTCTACGTCGTATTAAAAAGCAATGCCAATCGAGATGCCCGTTTTTAACCCAGCAAACGGACCTTTCATTGTTCCAGTGATTCCCTGGTTGGAGACTGAACTTGTAATATAAGTTCTGTCGCCAAAGTCAAGCATTTCGTCTAACTGATCCTGGAGATCTTGTTTGTCTGCCGGAGACAATCCACTCAGATCCTTTGTTGAAACGATATCGCCCTTTAATGTGCCGTAATGTGCGCCAAGTATTGTTAAGTCGATTGCCACACGTTTGGCAATTTGCCACTGAACTCCAAATGAAAAACCACCTGCGAACGCTTTGTTATCGGCAGACATTGGGATCATTACATTGCCGTTGCTCGATTCAAAATCGAGGTTATAATTCGATTTAAAATCGGCATACTTCCCGTACAATGAAAAGTAAAAGCCACGTGCGCCTGGTTTTTTCCCAGTATAGAAACGAAACTCGGCGGTAATTGCGCTGCTTTTCACTTCAAGCTGGTTCAGATCAACACCAACAAACTCTTTCGAACCGTCGACATAATCTTCGTCAATCTTTTCATATACTTTATTCAATAACGAAATTTCTCCAATGGTCGTTTTCGGCATAATCCGATAACCAGCAGTGAAAGAAATTTTTCGAGTCAGCAACCGTTCGTACGAAAAACTATAGTTGTTCAGCAATAACGCTGTTACATTCATTTTCACTAAATTTTTACGGTAAGTGGGTTTAGGGGCTTTCTGAAGAGAAGTCGCCGAGTCAGCGGTTTGGGCATCTGCATTGGTAACTAAAAAGAACATCGATAAAAAAAGCAGTATTCGGTTACGCATAGAAAGGGTTTGAAGGTTTAATTAATATTTGTGGAAGATATCGAGTTAGGGTTGGTTTCTGTTGACCAAATATCACTTAATCGACCACCTCCGAACAATACCAACTAGTTGGTAGTTTAATTCCGGGTATTCTGACACACCTTGCAGCAATACATTAACTTCCCCTAAATTGACCAGACTCAATGTCGCCCCGAGT
>JACMLR010000446.1 GCA_014379515.1 Chitinophagaceae bacterium | reverse complement strand
TGCAGCCAGTTTTGCAGGCTGTCGAATCGATACTTCTTTTTCTGTTAATTGGCCACTGAGTGGTTGAAGCAATGCTGCTACGTTTCCAAATACTGAGGCAATCCGGAATGCTCCCGTATGAAAAGCGACGTTTTTCTTTCTTAAGATCATTAGGGCATGAATTCCGGCAACAGCAAAACCGGTTGCTGCAAATGCAGCTAAGGTCATATGCAACGATTGAGAAAACCATGCATCATTAAACATCGCTTGAATCGGATCGATGTTGGTATACTTGCCATCTGCAAAGTCAAAACCTGTTGGTGAATTCATCCATGAATTTGCTGCGACAACAAGAATGCCCGATAGCAGTCCGCTAACGCCAACAACAATACCGGTGAACCAATGAAACCAACGATTGAATTTGTCCCAACCATAAAGAAAAAAGCCAAGAGCAATTGCCTCAATGAAGAAAGCGGTACCCTCCAATGAAAATGGCATTCCGAAGATCGGACCCGCATGTTTCATAAATGTGGGCCACAGCAGGCCAAGCTCAAAAGAAAGTACCGTGCCCGATACGGCGCCCGTTGCAAAAAAAATTGCAACGCCTTTACTCCATGCTTTTGTTATGTTTTTATAAAGAATATTATTCGTTCGCAGCCATTTGAAGTGTGCAACAGCCATGAAGAAAGGCATGACCATTCCAATACACGCGAACACTATGTGAAAGCCAAGCGACATCGCCATCTGGAGCCTTGCCGCGATCAAATCATCCATACAAAAGGTTGAGTGATCATTTCGCGGCGAAGATACGACGACAAAAGATACGTCATCGCCCCTTGTACATCATCGCCACGAAAAAATGTAAACTGCGCATCCAGTATTTACGGCAATCTATTTTGTTGATCGGGTAGCAGAACGGTGTACGTTTTCCCTTTCCTTGCAGGAAGTGAACGTCCGCGTATCCAGGGATTATAATCGCGAAGTGTCTTGTAGGTGATGCCATGGCTTTGTGCGAACTCAGTAAGGTTTGCAACCGCGTAATCAACGTTGACTATTTTTACCGGAAGCGCTGGATACTTTTCCGCCGGCGATATAATGAAGCCAAACATTGAAGCATTCTCCATCAAATATTTAAATGTCAGGATACGGAAGATGTACTTGCTGGTTTCGTCCGGAAGTTGGAGATCATAATAATTTTTCGTGCGTTGGAAAGTTGCCTGGTTATTATATCCACCCTGTCCGCAATTGTAAGAAGCAGCAGCGGCCGTCCAGGAACCAAAAGTTTTAAACGCATTTTTAAGATAGCGACAGGCTGCGTCCGTCGATTTTTCAACGTGATAACGTTCATCCACTGATGCGTTCACTTCAAGACCATAGCCAGGGGCAGTGCCTGCCATAAATTGCCAAAAGCCGGTAGCGCCAACTTTCGAAATAGCATTCTGAAGATTGCTTTCCGCGACGCATAAATATTTAAAATCTTCAGGAATACCATTCGCTTTCAGTCTTGCTTCAATGATCGGAAAATATCTACCTGACCGCTTCAAAATATAGTACAGGAAATGCGGCTGATATAAATTGTAAAGGAGCTCACGATCCCATTGCTCACGAACCATTAAATCCTGCAAGGGCACTGATTCACCGGCGAAACTAAATGTTGCAGGAAGGTCGGGTAGTGGTTGGCGAACAACATTCGCCGTTTTTTCTGACGTCTGCGCAGCAGCAAAAAGTGCAAGCATTAAAAAGCTGACAATCATCAAAAAGACAAATACCGGTCGAAGTAAAAATTTCATCTCGATGTGGGGTTAAATACCATGCCATGCCATAATGGGGTGGTCTGGCATTTGATATTAGCTGTATGAAACAGCATTCTGGATCATAAACTAATTAAACACATTATATGGAACAACAATCAAAAAGAGGAAGTGGTCGATATGCACTAATTACCGGCGGAACGAGCGGTATCGGATATGAACTTGCGAAATTATTTGCTCAGGATGGATATAATTTGATCATCGTTGCAAGAACGGAAAGTGACCTCGCAAATGTTGCGGGCGAGTTGAACGAGGCCTATGGGGTGAACGTTGTTCCTATGGCGACCGATTTGTTCAACCCTGACAATGCGTTTAGCCTATACCGCGAGGTTATACAATCCGGTTTTGAAATCGATGTCCTGGTGAACAACGCTGGTCAGGGACATTACGGGCAGTTTGTCGATACTGATCTTCAACAGGAGATCGCAATCATACAACTCAACATCGTTAGCCTCGTTATTTTAACGAAGCAATTCCTGAAAGATATGGTCGTGCGCGGATCGGGTAGAATCTTAAATCTTTCTTCAATTGCCAGTAAAGTACCTGGGCCATGGCAAGCAGTATATCATGGTACAAAAGCTTTCGTTCAATCTTTTACGGAAGCTATTCGAAATGAAGTGAAGGATACCGGCGTATCCATAACCGCACTTCTTCCGGGAGCCACTGACACTGATTTCTTCAATAAGGCGGGGATGTTAAATTCGAAAGTAGTACAGGAAAACAAACTTGACGATCCTGCGAAAGTTGCGAAAGACGGTTACGATGCTCTTATGAGTGGAGATGATATGGTGGTCTCAGGTATAAAAAATAAAGTACAGGTTGCAATGAGTAATGTGATGTCAGATGAATTTGTTGCCGAGCGGATGAATCAACAGCAAAAGCCATCGAATGGCGATAAAGAATAAAACGTAAAGTTTTCTAAATAACAAAGCCGGTCCTTTTCAAGACCGGCTTTTTTTAGTTCTCATAGTAGCAAAGAAGATTAATTATCTCTTTTTATAGGTGCTAATTCTGAGCTGTCTCTTCTTGCACGATTTGTTGTATCGTTGCGCCTTGTCGGATTATTTTGACGGCGATCCATCGAATCCTGGCGATTGTTTGTTGATCCTTTTCGATTTAATGAGTCATTTTTGTAGTTAGATGATTTGCCCCTGCTGGTAGTATCTTGCCTCATTTTACCACGCTTTTGCGATGAATCCTGGTTAGCAGCATTTGGATTTTTGGCAGAATTAACTGTACCAATTGATTCATTACCATTTTGCAACTCACTTAATCGCGCCTTTCTTCTATCCCAGTCGCCGCGATTTTTATTGTACTGACTTTCCATATCCTTTAATTGCGCGTCCAGCTTTGTACGTTGCTCTTCGAGTCTTTTACGATCTTCAGAATAACGGCTGTAATTAGTCTGGTCGCTCATTACACTATCACTGTATCGATAGATATCATAATCATTTGACGCAAATCGGTTGTCTGAAACCAAATCGTAGAGATAATTCTTCATTTTGTTCGCCATTCCGCTGTCTAATTGGGAAGAAATAAAACTTCCATCAGGACGAGAAGCAGCGATATAAACGCGGCTTGCGCCGTTGCTGGCGGGTTCCACTCTTGTGAACACATTTAAGGTATCAGGTCCCCAGTCAGACATGCTCACGTTCTTATATCCATAACTTCCTTTACTCTTTTTTGCTTTGAAGCCTTTTTCTGTAAAACGCTGTTGTAAAGCCTTTTCAACTTCAGCTGGCGGAGCCTGGATTTCGATCATTACCGCTTCCCGCTTATTTTTTTCAATCGTTACCTGGCCGTCCCGAGCTTGCGTAAATCCTGGCGCACTGGCGCACAGAAGCAAGCCGACAGCAATTGCAATTTTCGCTTTCATATTATTATGTGGTTTTAGATGAATGATATTAATGTTATGCAATCTTAGGACCAGAGGGAAGTGCGAAATAGGAAAATGGGCGAAATGGGAAAATTTGCGAATTGCGAATGGCGAATGTGCGAATGCTTAGGGGCGTCGGGTTGGGTTTACGCGGAGACCACGTGGTTAGAGAGATAGAACGCGAATTCTCGCGAATAGAGGCACGAATGAGACGAATGAAAACAAATGTGCGAAATGTGCAAAATTTGGAGTGTGAGCATGTGCGAATTTGCGAATATGCGAATTTGCGAATGCTCAGGGGCGTCGGGTTGTGTTTGCACTGGGAGCACGTGGTTCGATAGAGAGAACGCGAATTCTCGCGAATAGAGGCACGAATGAGACGAATGAAAACAAATGTGCGAAGGCGGGGTGTATCAAATTTGA
>JACMLR010000042.1 GCA_014379515.1 Chitinophagaceae bacterium | reverse complement strand
GATCGATCTATCGGAATTGGCGTGGAAAATTGAATTGTAAATATCAGAGATTGTTGAAGAGAAACAATGAGAAGAAAACGGTCTCGACTGGGGAAAATAACGTTGAAGTCTCCGTTTTTTCCCACGCCGTGGGCCCTCCCTCCCCCTCCTTCCAGCCACCTTTTTTGTTTGCATCGCATAAGTTGCCGTTGCGTTTTGCATGTTCTGTTTCAAAAACACAAAACATACTTCACCGCAAGTGTGCACCCCTAAATTCATTTTCGATCGATCTATCGGAATTGGCGTGGAAAATTGAATTGTAAATATCAGAGATTGTTGAAGAGAAACAATGAGAAGAAAACTGAAAAACAAAGGGAAAACAACCTTGATGACTTTGTTGGAATTCCAGTGCTTTGTCAAAGCAAATTTAACGACGGGGACCAAGTAAAGTAAACACGACAGATATTCGAATATGCCAGATCATTTTATTTTTTCGATACAGCTTTCAGATTGTAAAGTGAAAATCCTAAACTTTGCCGGGTACAATATTGTTACTCATTCAACTTAATACATTATGAATTCAAAATTGATGATCGCCTCCTTCCTTTTCATAGCACTTGCTACAGCATGCAATAACGAAGAGAAAACAGCCGAAGCGTCCACTGAAGCGACCACTCCCAACTATAAAGAAGAAGCCGTTCGTTACTTAGGTGACAGCGCAAATATGATTGGCTGGCTGGTCTACGACGCAAACAACCAGGCTAAACGACCGGCAGTAATCGTAGTTCCGGAATGGTGGGGTTTAAACGATTATCCTAAGAAACGTGCGCGGCAATTGGCAGAACTTGGTTATGTGGCTATGGCGATTGATGTATATGGAGATGGGAAAACCGCTGATAATCCGGATAGCGCTCAGGCGTATGCAACGCCTTTTTATATGAATCCAGCGAAGGCAAAAGCGCGTATTGACGCCGCGATTGCACAACTCAAAACAAACCCAATGGTTGATGGTAGCAATGTTGCAGCTATCGGATATTGTTTTGGCGGAGGAGTGTTATTAAATACTGCGCGGCTCGGTACTGATCTCAAAGGAGTTGTTAGTTTTCACGGAAGCCTTATTGGAACACCGGCAAATAAAGACCTGCTAAAAACCGCAATCCTGGTTTGTCACGGTGCAGCCGATACCTTCGTCCCTGCGGAAGAAATAACCATATTTAAAAAGCAGATGGATTCGATCGGAGCGAAGTATACTTTCAAGTCGTACGACAGCGCGAAACATGCATTCACAAATCCTGTTGCTACGGAAACGGGGCAACGTTTCAATATTCCAGTTGCATATAACGCCGCTGCCGATACAGCAAGTTGGAACGATATGAAGGTGTTTTTGGGAGAACTTTTCGGGGCTAAGAAATAAGGATGCGTCCAAGAATGTGCAAGATGTGCGAAATATGCAAATGTGCAAATGCTTTCTGTGCAACCGAATGAACTGATTTGCGAGGTTGAATAGATATAGATTAAGTGATGTCTTCTTGACTCAAGCTAATAAAAATGAGCGCCCAGTAAGGCACTCATTTTTATTGAAACGTTTATTTGGCGTTCAAATTCGTGGCGACGGTACGCCTCAGTATTTCGCACATTTGCATATTTCGCATATGAATTAATATCCCCCCTCTTCCTTTCTATCATACTTATTCTCTTCACTTCTCAATTCTGTCTGTTCAAAGGCATTTGCAGAACCATCCGATTCGATCTCGGATTGGGAAGAATTTTGCCTTTTTTCAGGCTGATCTGTTTTCTTAATTGCACCTGAAGTCAGCTTATCATTTTCTGATTTCGGGTCTATGTGTTTTTCTTTGGACGGATGATGCGGGTAACCGGGAAAATCCTGGTCAATATGTTCGTCCGGATTGCGGGAAACATCTTCCTTATTTGTCATTGGATCCGGTTTTGTGTCTTGATGTTCGTGGAGCGACGAAGTATCTTCTTTCTTTTTCATACGACAGTTTAGATAGTAGTTAGAAAATATGTGCCAGATATTGAAGATTATTGATTTGAGTGAAAACAATTACTTCAATCGATAATAGTTGGTATGTCATTCCTTTTCAAATAGGAGTTAGCGATCTCATGGGTGAATGGGGCAGCAAAACAATGGCAAAATTTGGCAGTAACCCGCTTCGATTTCCATCTTGAATGAAAAAGCGAAGCAACATAGCGTGACCCTGAGTGTTAACTGGGGTTGGACGCGGCACCCTTGAATTGTTCATATTTTTTCACCGCCTTACGGATATCTGTTAATTGCCGGGCATTCATCTTGTAAAACGGTAGGGTCTCACCAACATGTTCGTGGTTCTCGTGAGTCCAAGTTCCAGCAATTTTACCATCTACTACCAACCAATGGCTGTAATCCGAAGCTTTCATTCCTTTGGCATTAGGGTCCTGGATCGCCGATCGATCTTTATAACTCATCCCATATTCATCATAGTCGGGAAGCAGAAATGTTTTCTGATTATGTTTTCCTTTTTTCCACTCAACTTCGCGCCAAATCAATTCTTGCTTGGCAACCTGCATACGATTGAATGAAGAGGGGAGTGATTCGATCGCTTTTTTGGCGTCCCTCATTGTTAAGCCCGACCATGTGGTAAAGTCGAAGACCGTAGCGGGGCCACGGGTCGTAAAATAACGTGCAACGAATTGCTGCAATGCTTTTTCTTTTTCGGGCAGGCTGATGGCCGGGGCTTTTTCATCCAACAAGGCATAAGTAAACTGTTTTCCCTGTCTCGGACCACTACAAATGGTGGCTTCAAGTTCGGCGTTCATCATAATACAACTTAATCGTTCACGCGAGGCCATTATTTTGTTCGTTTCCAAAGCTGCCTGTACCTGATCTCTTGTAAGATGATTTCCCCCTTTTAGTAATTGGCCAATGAAGCGATTGGATTTTTTCAGCTCCTGGGTGGATAAATTTGTTTGGCGATACATATATGCATTCAGCGCCTGTACTCTTGGTGCACTTAGTTCAAGTAACCAATGGATGTCTGCCGGGGTCACGAAATGCCAGGTCGGTCTAAGCAAATGGGTTCTTAAGATCTTTCCACTATTGAAGGCTGATTCAACCAGCGCGTCTGTTAATCCAACAGACCGTAATCCAATTGCCCATTTCGCCATTTGATATTCCTGGGCCTGCAGTGCGATCATGGTACTTACCACATCGGCAGCAGAAACAGCACCGGCCGCAGCGATTTGCTGATTTAATAACCGTTGTTGTATGATAAAATCCTGCTTCAATTCAACAAAATTAAACAGGATTGAAGTTATCTAACAAAAGAAACCCGCCCATCTTAAACGACGGGGCGGGTTTTTTTAATTCACTTCGATTAGGAGTTCAAAACAACGTTGCTTCGGGAAAGACTGCTTTCGGTAATAACAGTACTTGCCTTTCTTGTTTTCAATCGTTGGAAGAAAATATAAGAAACGGCTAGAACTGCCAGGAAAACAAATACCGAGGTGGCCGGTGAGTTGGTGGCAATATGGGTCCAGGCCGCACCAATCAGGTTAAATGTAAAGCCCGCATACGCCCATTCTTTTAATGTGGAAGACCACGGATTCACGAGGGCAAGCGCTCCAAGAAACTTTGCTGTGCCAAGCAATGGGATTAGATATTCCGGGTAACCGAGAAACTTAAAGCCGTCTACAATTGTTGAATTTTTCGTGAGATACATAATACTACTGCCGATAAGCGCTAGCGAAAAAAGGGTGGTGACTACCCAATAGATAATTTTGTCTCGTTTCATGTTGTTTGTTTTTGCAAACCTACGGTGATCCGGTATACTTTTGTAATCAGTTACCTCGGGTATACCGGTATACTTTAGGATAGTTGGTCGTGGCTTCCTATATTTACAACTTAAATAATCATCTATGCCAATAAGTGGAGCTATTGAAGACAAACGTGTCTGCCCCGACCATGCTTCCTCCGAACAATGTACCAAAGCCTTATTGCCCGTTCAGGACGCGTTGGATATATTGAGCGGTAAATGGAAAATTATTATCATTCTCTCTTTGTCATTTGGAACCAAGCGGTTCAAACAGATACTGCGGGAGATTTCGGGCATCTCCCCAAAAATGTTATCGAAAGAGTTGAAAGAGCTGGAAATAAATGAATTGGCGGAGCGCAAGGTATTTGATACGGTTCCCGTTACTGTAGAATATCAACTAACGCCCTATGGTAAAACGCTGAAGCCTTTGATCGGTGAGCTGCATGATTGGGGCGCGAAGCATCGCAAGCGAATAATTACAAAGCGGTCAAACTAAAAGGCCAAAAGTGCGGAGTTGCAAATTCACTACTCGAACATTGTAAAACTTAACAACTTCTCTTAGTCTTAGCAGGCCCCGGTATTGGTTGCACTCAAAACTTAATTCATTCGTAATAGTATTTATTAAGAAGTGCATTCTCCGTTCCATTTCGTTTTGCCCGGTTCGCCAGCCAGTTAAAAACTGGCATTAATAAACTCACGAATCCTGCCGGCCTCGTATCCGTGAGCTTGATCAATAATGCGAGGTGGCTAAATCGTTTCGGTGTTCCTTTTTTATCTGTTTCACCATCTGACGCGAGGCCATAGGCAATTGCCAGGCCTTTTTCAAAACCGTCGTGGCCGGGTTTAAATTGAACAGTGCAAATAACCGGCTCCGCTGTTGAATTGAAAAAATGGTGAGGTGTATGTCGGGGCACAGTGACTGACTCGCCTGGATTTAGAAAGATGTTTTTGTCTCTCAGCCTCACACCCAGTGTACCTTTTACCGATGTAAATGTTTCTTCAAATGCAGAATGCGTGTGCAAGCCATTTCCACCACCTGGATATACCTCTAGTTCACCGAGTGAGTACTCGCCACTTGTTTCGTCACAGCTTTTCAATACAGTTACGCGATCATTATAAATAGGATTGATAAATGTTCGTCTTGCTTTCCTGTTCTGTTGTTCCATAATAAAGTTTGAGCAAAACTATCAAGCGGGGAGGAGGGAGGCAATGGTAGATAAGTACTAATAATGATGTGCTAAATATGAAAATGTGCAAAATACTTTTACGTCGGCGCTGGCGTAAGTTGAGAATTTGTCAACATCATATTTGCTGAGGTCTGGTGGCAATTTTTATAATTCGTTGCTCGCTTTTAGATTGAAATTAAAGTTTGTCCTTATACTTTGCGCACTAAAAAGAGCGCTGTTGAGCGCTCTTTTTATCTTTTTAACATCCGGATAATCCACGATAAAACTTTTTCATCTATCAAGATGTTGCAAAGGCAAAAACATCATTGAATACAGCATTTAGCATATTTGCCCATTTGCATATTTCGCACATTAGCTGACTCATCTCACCACCACCCCTCCCTTCCTACTATCCACCGTCACCGTATACTTCCCACTACCCTGAACAATCCATCGAACAGTTACAGAGCCAAGACCGGGAATGTTTCTAACCTCAACAGTTTCGGGATTTGTTTTTTGCTCAGTATTGATATTCAGATCAGCATTTTCTACAATCATCGATGCGATAACCTTTGCTCCTGTTAAGGTGATCATGTCAGGACGTTCGATCTTGAATTTCAAATCCTGGTTACTGTGTGTCGGCATCAAGCGACTATTGGTAATGATCGCTGTTACCTGCTTTAGCCCATCTCCAAGGTCTTTTTCTATGATCGTATCAACAGCAAGCTTGGGCGTATGATGACAATGGTAAATTGTAAAAGCCATATTGCGATGCGCGTCGCTTTCAAGCAAAAAGCCCGGATGTGCTCTGCCAAAATTTTTCTTATACCCACCAATCTCGATTTTTCCATATTGTGGATGATCATATTCGTGCCATGGAATGAAGGCATCTTTAAATAAAAGATAGCGATCGAATTGAGCAGCGGCATTATCCTGCGGATCACGTGTCGCGTCTTTATTGAACATCAGGTATGGCGTCCACAACTCATTTGAGTAAGTGTAGATCCCGCGGCCACCATAAAACCAATCCAGTTCTCCTCCGTAGGCAGAATACAAATCCTTGTACACAACGAGGTATCGATATCCCGGAATAATCTCTTCCCCTTTTTTTGCAATTGCATCATACACCTGCAAGTCGGCACCGTTATAGGTTACAAGATCATTTGGATCTCCCGGACCTCGAAGAATCATACCACCTGCATTGTGATAAGATTGCGCCGCTGCAATATTTGGATGTTTCATTACAAATTCCATTACCGCCCGATTTTCTGGTAACGAGAAAGGATATTTATAAGCTCCATTCTGAATATAGTTTGGTTGCCATCCCCAGCCCCAATCGCGGTTAGGGTC
>JACMLR010000445.1 GCA_014379515.1 Chitinophagaceae bacterium | reverse complement strand
CCGCCGCAATAAAAGATAGGATATGAAGCATGTTGTGAGTTTGATTTTGTGTGTGTTGTTGACCGGCCCCGCGTTTTGCTGGGGATTTTATGGTCACAAGAAAATCAATTTCTATGCCTGCTTCCTGCTTCCACCGGAAATGCTTGTATTTTATAAAGCCAACATTTCCTTTATTACAGAGCATGCGGTCGATCCAGATAAGCGGCGTTACCTGGTAGACGCCGAGGGACCACGACATTACATCGATATTGATCGATATGGAAGCTTTCCATACCCCGATCTTCCGCGAAAGTGGAATGATGCAGTCGCGAAATATTCTGAAGACAGTCTTCAACAACATGGCATTGTGCCATGGTGGATCCAAACAATGCTTTATCGACTCACCACTGCATTCCGCCAGAAAAGTGGTACTCAAATTTTGAAATTGTCTGCTGAGCTCGGCCATTATATTGGTGATGCACATGTACCCTTGCATACTTCCAGTAATCACAATGGACAGTATACTAACCAACGTGGCATCCACGGGTTTTGGGAATCGCGAATACCGGAACTGCTTGCCGAAACGGAATGGGATTTTTTTATTGGGAGAGCGAGTTATGTCAGGGAGCCGCTAAATTTCATGTGGGATCGAATACTTGAAAGTGCAAAGGCTGCCGACTCGGTATTACGCATTGAAGAGGAATTGAACAAATTAGTTAGTGCGGATCAAAAATATGCGTATGAAAATCGCAATGGAGTACTGTTAAAACAATACTCCAGCTATTATTCGCGTCGCTATAATTCACTGCTCAATAATATGGTAGAGCGAAGAATGCGACAATCGATCAGTTCTGTCGCATCCTTTTGGTACACCGCCTGGGTGGATGCCGGTCAACCCGCATTAAACACAATACTTAAAGTTGAATTTGATGAACAGGAATTGAAGGCACTCGATTCGTTGGGAAATAAATGGCAAAACAGCACGATAAAAGGGAAAGATTGTTTTTGATGGTCTCGAAAGTGAAGTCGGGGGAAACAAATAAAGCGTGATAGATTTCCTATTATCGCCTGGTAATAACAACCGAACAAAATCGCGCGGGTTTTTGCTTCCCCTGTTGGAAAGACCAGAAACTCATTTAAAAACATAGGTCAACCTACGGTGAGTGTTGCCGGAGAGTAATTCACTCCGACAGAAACTCATCTCTTCTAGGAAATCTTTTGCGCTACCCAAAGAGAATCAAAAAGCCTGTAGAATTTATAGTGCGGGGAAGGTAATACCAGGTTTTTGATAACCCAGGTTGATCCCAGTTCATCGCGTTTCTCATAAAAATCATGGAAAGCAATGTAACCGCCCGGCACAATTCGCGGCGAGAATAATTCGAAATCTGATTTGCATCCTTCAATGGAATGATCTCCATCGATAAATAAGAAATCGATTTTCTCGAAGTCGTGCGGAAATTCGTACGAATAGCCCTTCTTAACCACAATTTTATCCATCACATTGCGCGATTCCATATTATGAATAAAACTTTTGAGCAAATCTTTTGATCCTTTCTTCTCTTTATACTGCTCCTCGCTTTCAGTATCGCCCCCACCGGCTGCATTAAACGGATCAATTGCAAATACCTGCCCCGATTTCAGCCCACGAGCGATACAATAGGTACTTTTTCCCTGCCAACTGCCAATTTCTACGACAACTGCATTTTCGTTTAGCTTGCCCGCGACGGAATATAAGCCCAGGGCTTCATTGTTGGATAACCAGCCATCAATATCATGGACCTTACTAATTTTCCGAAGAGAGATTTTTTGCATCAGTCGTTGAAGCATAGAAAAAGATTGGTAGTTGTTTGATTCTAGCGCAATTACAAAATAACTGCGAGGATAAAATTACGACAAACGTACAAGTGAGAATGAAAATATCCTGCAGTCGTAGAACCATAAATAACCGGTTAAATAGATCGAATTAGATACTTTTGCACCTTCTTTCACTTTAAAAGCTGCACAGGTGTTGGTAATGGAAAAACAAAAGGTCCACAACTTCAATTCGGGACCGAGCATCTTGCCGGCCGAAGTTATTACACAAGCAAGCCAGGCAATTCTTAATTATAATGATTCCGGCCTTTCTATTTTAGAGATTGGCCATCGGACGGATGCCTTTCAATCCGTTATGAACGAAGCGGTTCGCCTTGTAAAAAAATTGATGAGTTTAAACGACGCTATGGAAGTACTTTTTCTTCATGGCGGTGCTACCACGCAGTTTATGCAAATCCCGATGAACCTGCTCGTCGAACAGGGACTGGCATCTTACACTCAAACCGGAACCTGGGGAAATAAAGCTATTACGGAAGCGCGCCTGTTCGGGAATGTTGAGATTTCAGGTTCTACAAAGGATGGCAACTATAGCAGTATTCCAAAGGACCTGGAAATTTCTGCCGGCTCATCTTATCTACATATCACAACCAACGAAACAATTGCCGGAACTCAATGGCACAACATCCCGTACGATTGTAACACTTCCCTCATTGCAGACATGAGCAGCGATATATTCAGCAGGCAACTCGATTTTAATAAGTTCGATCTGCTCTACGCCGGCGCACAAAAAAATATGGGAGCAGCTGGCGTAAACCTTGTAGTGGTCAATAAAAATATTCTTGGTAAGGTCAGTCGTCAGATTCCAACAATACTTGATTACCGCAATCATATTAAAGAAGGAAGCATGCTGAATACCCCACCGGTATTTGCAGTTTACGTTGCTATGCTGACGCTTCAATGGCTGGATCAGAACGGTGGCATTGCAGAAGCCGAGAAAAACAGTATTGAGAAAGCGACACTTTTGTATAAGACGATCGATAGTCTGCCACTGTTCAGAGGAACCGTGGCGATAGAAGACAGGAGCCTGATGAATGTCGTATTCGTTATCGATGATCAATTACTCGAAAAAGAGTTTATGGATCTGTGTAAAAAAGAAGGAATGTATGGTATCAAAGGACATAGAAGCGTCGGAGGATTCAGAGCATCACTATACAACGCTTTGCCCCTGGAAAGCGTCGTGGTGTTGACAAACCTCATGAACCATTTTGCAAACAGAAAAGGATAAATCATATTAATGGCATCTATCATTCCATTCAGGGCATTGAGACCTACAATTGAATCCGCATCGAAACTTGCTTCCCGTCCATACGACGTTCTCAATTCAAAAGAAGCAAAAGAGGAAGCAGCTGCCAATCCTCACTCGTTTCTTCGTATCACAAAATCCGAGATCGATCTTCCAGAATCAATAGACGTTCATTCTCAAAAAGTTTATGATAAAGCAAAGCAAAATCTTGATGAGTTCATTTCAAGTGGCCTGCTTTTTCGTGAAAGCAAACCATGCTATTATATTTATCGCCTTGTGATGGACGGGCGCAGTCAAACAGGGCTCGTCTGCGCAAGTTCAGTAACTGATTATGAGAAAGGCATTATTAAGAAGCATGAATTTACCAGGCCGGAAAAAGAACTTGATCGAATCAATCACATAAAAACAACCGGCGCACAAACCGGAAATGTTTTTCTCGCTTACAGAAATGTTTCAGCAATTGACTCGATCATTGAGCTGTGGCAGAATTCAAATTCATCAGAATATGATTTTGTTGCAGATGATAAGGTTCGCCATACAATCTGGGTGATTAATGATGATCGAACAATAGAAAGTATCACTCAATTATTCGCAACAAAAGTTCCGGCAACATATATCGCAGATGGCCATCACCGCGCCGCATCAGCTGCAAAAGTGAAAAAGGCTTTAGGTAATAAAGCAACGGAAGCCGCCAATTTTTTCCTGACGACACTGTTTCCAGCCGACCAGTTACAGATCATGGATTATAATCGTGTCGTAAAGGATATGAATGGTCGCGACAACGAAGAACTGATGAGCAATTTGCACGATGATTTCGATGTTACGATGATGGGAAACGAAGCCTACCGCCCTGAAAAATTGCATGACTTTGGAATGTACTATAACAAAAGATGGTATAAACTAACAGCGCGGAAAGACAGTTACTCCGATGATCCAATTGGCGTGTTGGATGTTACTATCTTATCGCACTCGATACTTGCTAAGATATTAGGCATAAAAGATCAGCGAACAGATAAACGCATCGATTTCGTTGGAGGCATCCGCGGTCTTGCTGAGTTGGAAAAAAGAGTGAATAGTGGCGAAATGGCGATTGCGTTTAGCCTGTACCCGGTTTCAATTCAACAACTTTTCGATATTGCCGACAGTGGAGAGGTTATGCCACCAAAAAGTACCTGGTTCGAACCAAAATTGCGCGATGGATTACTGACGCATCTTATTTACGAATAGGATACGGATTTGTCACCAGACCAAGTTTAACATTCCTCGCTTTTCATTCCTATTATCTTTGAATTGTATGAAAAAATTGTCTTTCCTTTTTGTTGTAACAACACTTTTTACAAGTGCGATATTTGCGCAGGCGCCACAAAATAAGTCTGCACAGGAAACGGCAAAAGCATATGTACGTGATGGTGATTATAACAATGCCATCATCGTATTGAATAAAGCGCTTCAAACGCAGCCAGACAATTTGGAATTGCAAAAGGACCTGGCTTTCGCCTATTATTTGAAAAAGGACTTTGCCAGTGCAGTTCAAACTGCAAAACCATTGGCAGATAGAGCGGATGCTGACGTTCCTACGTTCCAGGTAATCGGTCTCATTTATAAAGCACTCGAAGAAACCAAAGAGGCAGAAAAATTATACAGAATAGCACTAAAGAAATTTCCGTCAAGTGGTGTTTTATACAATGAGTATGGCGAAATGTTGTGGGCGAAGAAAAATTTTGGCGATGCGGTAAAACAGTGGGAAAAAGGCATTCAGGAAGATCCAAACAATTCGGGCAACTATTATAATGCTGCTAAATATTACTATTTTTCTCCGGACAAAACCTGGGGATTGATTTATGGCGAGATGTTCGTCAACATTGAAAGTTTTTCTGCGCGAACTGCAGAGATAAAGACAATGTTGCTGGATGGATATAAAAAGGTTTTTTCAGGCAACGACATTCTTAAAAACCAGGACACTAAAAATCCATTTTCATCTGCGTTTCTTAGCCTGATGCAGAAAAACAATTCTGCCGTTGCTGGTGGCATCAATCCTGAAACGCTCACTACTCTACGCGCGCGTTTTACACTTGATTGGTTTGAAAAATATGCAACGAAATTCCCGCACCGTCTTTTCGATCATCATCATCAAATGATTCAGTTGGGGATGTTTGATGCCTACAATCAGTGGCTATTTGGCGCAACTGCAAATCCAACTGCTTACCAAAAATGGGTAACAGATCACAGTTCCGCGAACGATGAGTTTGTTCGATTACAAAAAAGCCGTGTATTCAAGATCCCTGCAGGCCAGTACTACCAAACCGTTTCACGTAAATAATAATGAGACGAGAAAAGAGGTGTATTTCCTATAAAGAGGGATAGATTGCGTTCGCTCCTCGCTCTCACTCTCGCTCTTCACTCTCCATCCTCCCTCCTCCATCCTCCAAACTCCACACTCCATACTCCGTTCCCGCTCTCGCTTTGCAGCTTGCTTTTTATTATTGGCTTTATTTCCTAATTTGAATGTCTAACGTAGATTCATTACCTAAATCGGTACTTGCTATGAGCGATCCCCAACGTCTCTTCGATTGTATTGAGGTCCAGCTTTCCCGTCAACCGCTGGATGATATGCTTGCTGCAAAGGAAAGCGGGCAGTGGAAGAAATACAGTACACAGGAAGTAAAAGAACTGGTAAACAAGTTAAGTGCTGGCTTAGTAAGCCTCGGCATAGGCCCGAACGATGGAACAGTTGAAGGTCGTGACAAGGTTGCGATTCTTTCAAAGAATCGTCCGGAATGGGTAATACTCGATCTGGCGGTTCAACAAACGGGCGGCATTCTAACACCGATCTATCCAACGATCAACGTTCATGAATTAGAATTTGTATTAATCGACGCGTCTGTGAAATTCGT
>JACMLR010000444.1 GCA_014379515.1 Chitinophagaceae bacterium | reverse complement strand
ATTTTGCATTGAAGTAATCGCAGGCGCCATCATAATAACCCGACTGTACCAGCACATGGAGATACGGGTTTGTCGACATCGCCCGGGCAAGATTATGCCCGGTATTGTTGTTTGTATTGTCCCATGGGCTAACCGGGCCAAACAAGTTGTACTTCAAATCCGTTTTAACATTTAGTTCTTCGCGCAAATACATGTTGATTGGAGGTGTGAACGAATGAAGCCATGATGTAAGTTCAGCATTATAATCCGGCCGCTCGCCCGCATCTTTTTTATCAATGCCCAGGTATCGTGAATCGAGTCTTCCAACCGTAAAGCCTTTATCACGTAGTAACTCTTTCCAAAATAGATTTGTCGACACATCCAGGTTGTTCTGGAGAATTACTTTTTCTGAAATACCGGAATATCTTGCCATTCGGGTAGCGATCGTTTTCTTTTCTGCGTCACTGAGCGACCCGCCCTTGGTGATCGCTGTTACCAATTCATTCATTGTAAATGCTTCTACTTCCGGAAGCACCTGCGTGAGATCTTTGGACTGAAGATCGGCAGGAAGTTTTTTATGATACCAGGCAGTCGCTGCAAAATAGGGGAGTCGCAATGCTGCTGCAACGGGTTCGCTTCGCGTTATACCCAGATCTGTGGGTGACACAAGTATTACGCCGTTGAGATACATCCACTGCGATTCCTGTAACTCCAATGCAAGACCAGAAACTCTTGTTGTTCCATAACTTTCCCCGATCAGGTATTTTGGAGATGCCCAACGATCATTTCTTGTGACGAATGTGTTTAGCCATTCTGCCAGGTATTTAATATCTGCGTTAACACCAAAGAATTTGGTACGAGGAGTTTCCTTATTTACAATCCGTGAAAAGCCGGTGTTCACCGGATCGATGTGTACAATATCCGCAACATCGAGGATAGAATGCTCATTGGCTTTAAACCCATACGGCTGGATTGGGTATCCTTCATCGTCAATCTTGATGAGTGTAGGACCAGTATACGCAATATGCATCCACACGGAAGCGGAGCCCGGGCCACCATTAAACGAAATCACCAAAGGGCGCGCTGCGCGATCTTTTACATCTGTACGTTCATAGTAGGTGTAGAAAAGGCCCGCGATTGTTTTTCCGTCTTCATCCCACACTGGTAATGTGCCAGCAACTGCTTTATATGGTACACGCTGACCTTTTACAACTATTTCATGCACGGTAGTAACGGAGGTTTCGGGTAGGAAGACGACATCCGTTTGAGTGCGACGCTCTTCTTTAGCTCCAGGTTTAAGTTGAGCTGAAGTAATTGCAGAACTTGCAATGAATGTGAATACGAGGGCGATATTTCTCATGTATGAAAATTTGGTTTCCAAACTTACTGAAAACGAGTTCTATCGCCGAAATAACCTTGACTTTATTGCTGCATTAAGTTTCTCTGCCCATATAAGGATCGGTCTTACCTGGTTGACCATTTTCAACTCTTCCGGCAAAACGCTTTATGAATGGGTTACTATCTTTTGTTGTGATGGTAAAATCATACCAGCCATAACTTTTTGTTAGCTCGAGTTGTACATCCTCGCGATACCCAGGCTTTACCTGCAGAGACCGCGTTCGTGTTTTATAAGCGTTATCACGAATTGTGATTGAGAGAGCTGCGGTACCCGGATTTTCAAATTGTAGAATGATGTCGCCCGACTCGGGATATCTTGATGTGACAAACAGGGACGGGTCATTTGGTAAGCCATGGAATTCGCGATAAAACCCGTTGGGTCCAAATACTTCAATATGATATTGCCCGGCGTCGAAATCGCTGAGTTGCCATTTATCGCGAAGCGTATCACCGGCACTTACAGCGTAGTGTCGTACGTGTACACCGTCACGATGTTTCGAATAAACCTGGAATGGGCTTCCGCTGCTTTTTTTACCAAACAATGCAGTTCCGCAATGAAGTATGAGATCAAACGTTTTTCTATCCTTGCTTAACATGCCATCAGCGAACAATTCATAGGGGATCGCACAGGCATTTCTCGTTCCCTTTTCCTGCTGAGGCAGCAGGTCACTAAAGTTTTCTTTGTTGATACGTTCTACTTCAGCAGCATTATACTTTCGATAGTTCGATGGTGGATTTTTATACTGTGCGCGATGAATGCTTTCGATGAAAGCGTGGTTGTTTACCAATGCGGGAGTCTTTAATTGCTCGCCGTTATATGGTCTGAATATCGAACGAAGATCTCCGCAAACGGTTCTTCGCCATTCGCTGATATTTATTTCTTTGATTTGTTTGCCTGTCCGGTTTTCTAAAAAATGCTCGAGAAATTGCAGTGATGATGTATGATCGAACACCTGGGAATTCACCCAGCCACCGCGTGTCCACGGTGAGGCCACGACCATCGGTACACGAAATCCAAGTCCTATTGGACTATCGCGCGCACTATCATGATTATTCTGCTGTGATTTTCCAGCTACATATTCAACACCTACATCAATGCCATTAGATGCAAATCCAGTTTCTTTTTTTGCGGGATGCGGAGCGACAAATGGTGGAACATGATCGAAGTATCCATCATTCTCATCATAGGTTAGAATGAAAATGGTTTTCTTCCAGATCTCTGGATTTTTGGTGAGAATATCCATCACTTCGCTGATGTACCAGGCACCATACCAGGCAGCACCGGGGTGATCGGAGAAATTTTCGGGCGCAACTAACCACGAAACGGTCGGCAGTTTATTCTCAACAACGTCTGCACGAAATTGGTGAAGTATATCTCCCTTTGGAATTTTAATCTCGCGTTGTTCGTTGCCTTCCTTATAAGTGAAGGAAGAAAGATGGTGGTAATCAGGGTCGGCCTTGTTTATAACAAATGCACGATCGTGAATACTTTTCTGAAGAGGTGTGAGTGCATGATATTTTTCAATTGTAAAATGTTGCTGGTCGCTTTGCAATGCAGATATGCGACGTGTCAGTCGCTCAATGGCTTTGGTAATTTTATTTTTTTCTTCACCGGTAGCTTTACTGAGTTT
>JACMLR010000443.1 GCA_014379515.1 Chitinophagaceae bacterium | reverse complement strand
GCGAGAACGCTGGAAGAGAAATACCCGTTTTTAGATTTGAGTGAAGAGCGGGCGTTCTTTGAGAGTTAAGGGTTCTCGCGCCGTCGCGGCGAATACAAATACAGCGCACGAAAACAGCCTTCAGTTTTACGGCCTTTGCGGCTCCGCGTCTTTGCGCGCCTGTATTTATTTAAGACTTTGAACGACCGATATCATAAATACAATCTCGCCAAGTCGCCAAGCCGCAAAGTTTGAAAATATTGCAAAAAGTTTTGCCCCTTGAATAAATGCATTTTGCACATTTGCCCCAACGAGAGAACCGAATGAATGAATTCGCACATTAGTAATTCGCAATTCGCACATGCACAAAGCATGCACAAAGCATGCACAAAGCTTCCACTAATGTATTCTATCACCTCTCACTTCCAAATCCTTCATCACCTCCGTTTCATAATCCAGCCATTCTTTCCAACGCGATCGAACTTTTTCCTTCTCTACATATGTTTCTGCCAGCTCAATGAACAATGTGTAATGTCCCGCCTCGCTTTCCATAAAACGCCGATAGAAATTTCGCAGGTAGTCATCATCCAATCCTTCGCTTAGTCGTTTGAATCGTTCGCAACTTCTTGCCTCGATCAGTGCCATCGTGAGCAACTGATCCAACATTCGTTCTTCGATCAATCCGCCTTTCCGCTGAAACTCCAACAGTTTATTTACATAAGTATCTTTTCGCTGCCTGCCCAGTTTCCACCCACGTTTCTGAAGTTCATTTAAAACCATTCGGAAATGTCCCCATTCCTCTGTTACGATTGGTGCCAGCTCTTTCACCAATTTTTCTCGTTCAGAATAGCGTTGAATGAGCGAGATACAGGTTGTCGCCGCTTTTTGTTCGCAGTAGGCGTGGTCAGTTAGAATTGCTTCGAGGCTGATTGTTTTAATATCAGCCCACCGTGGATCTGTCGGCAGTTGCAATCCCAAAATGTTTTTGACGTCTGTTGTTTCTTCCATATAAATAATGTGGCCAAAGTTATACTGAAATGTTCCGTTCTTTGCCCGGTATGACCGACGATTTTTTAAAAGCCAGACTCGCGGGCCGGGAGCAAATCGGCGCGTTGCGAAAACTTCGACTGCCAGAAGGTAAAATTGATTTTTCTTCAAACGATTATCTCGGGTTGTCGCGAAAAATTCAGGTCGCTGATTCTGAACAACTTTCTCATGGCTCCACCGGATCACGGTTGCTTGCGGGTAATTATACTTTGATAAATGAAGCGGAACAGTCAATCGCTCGTTTTCATGGCGCTGAGTCAGGCCTGATATTCAATTCAGGGTATGACGCCAATCTTGGTTTACTAAGCGCCGTACCGCAACGCGGCGACACGATCTTGTATGATTATCTTTCTCACGCATCCATCCGGGATGGAATCCGACTAAGTTTTGCGTCATCTTTCTCATTTGTTCATAATGACCTTGATGATCTCGAAACTAAATTACAACGAGCTTCCGGTACTATTTTCGTTGTAACAGAATCCGTTTTTTCAATGGACGGCGACCAGGCACCACTGAAAGAGATCGCTGATCTTTGCGATCGCTATTCCGCGAATCTCATCATTGACGAAGCACATGCCACAGGAATTATTGGCGACAGGGGAGAAGGTCTTGTTCAGCAATTACAGTTGAGCAATCGATGTTTTGCGCGGGTACACACATTTGGCAAAGCGCTCGGCTGTCATGGTGCAATCGTTGTTGGTAGTAATACGCTTCGCGATTACCTTACCAATTTCGCGCGTTCCTTCGTTTATACAACCGCCCTTCCTGAAACGGCTGTAGCTGCGATTCGGGCATCGTACCAATTGTTTCCGGAAATGAAAATCGAGCGGCACCGGCTTAATGAGTTAACTGAACTTTTTGCAACTACTGCTATTCGGTACGACAGAGTAAAATCCATAACACCCATCCAGGCCGTTATCGTGCCAGGCAACAAAGAAGTAAAAGCTGTAGCTCAAACATTGCAAACTCATAACCTCGACGTACGCCCGATATTATATCCTACTGTTCCAAAGGGAAGTGAACGCCTTCGCATTGTTTTACATTCATTCAATACACATGAAGCGATTCGTCAGCTCTTATCGTTGCTTCAATAGATTTTGGGATGTTCACTCATGTCACGAAAAAAAATTACTTTACAAGCCATTGTAGTTAACCCCCAACTATCGGTTTATGAGAATACTGCCATTTGCGTTGTCTTTCATTGCCACCATTGCATTGATAATCGTTTTAAATATTCCATTGGGAAGTGTCCCGGCCCTGGGCAAATTCATCAGCCCCCAGCAGGGATTCTGGCAGAACGCTGAAGACGACGATGATCGAACCGAACTCAATCTCAATTTCGCGAGCCTGAAAGATAAAATCGAAGTTTATTTCGACGATAGAATGGTTCCTCATGTGTTTGCTCAAAATGAATCTGACTTATTTTTTGTGCAAGGATATCTCCATGCAAAATATCGACTTTGGCAAATGGAATTTCAAACGCATGCTGCCGGCGGCCGATTGAGTGAAATCTTAGGTGAAGGTGACGGAGGTATCATTCTACGCTTTGATCGCCAAATGCGCCGACTGGGAATGGTAACATCTGCAAAGAAAGCACTAGTAGAAATGGAAAAGGAGCCGGCGACCCGCGTGGCTTGCGATTCATATACTGCAGGTATCAATGCATTTCTCGAGCAGCTGCCCGCGGCCTCGTTGCCGTTGGAATATAAACTACTTGGCTATGTTCCGGAAAAATGGACAAATCTCAAAACGGCATTGTTCCTAAAATATATGAGTCTTGATCTTGCAGGAGCGGAAAATGATTTCGAGTTTACCAACGCAAAATCTGTTTTTTCGCGAGAAGATCTCGAAAAACTTTATCCCCGATTCCAGGACTCGCTTGATCCAATTGTTAGTCGCGGTACTTTATTCGACACTGCAGTTGTTTCGACCAGGGTTCCAACTGTTGCTGATTCGCTTTACTTCCAATGGAAAGAAACTGTATCGATATCTCAATACAAACCTGATCCTGATAACGGCAGTAATAATTGGGCGGTGAATGGTTCAAAAACGCAAAGTGGGCGACCAATACTTTGTAATGATCCGCATCTAAGCCTCAACATGCCCTCTCTTTGGTACGAAATGCAATTAAGCACTCCGGAGTACAATGCTTACGGTGCCAGCTTCCCAGGCGCGCCTTGTGTTATCATTGGCTTCAATGATAGTTGTGCATTTGGATTTACCAATGCAATGCGTGACGTAAGAGATTATTACGCGATCCAGTTTCGGGATGAAACGCGTAAAGAATATCTTTTTAATGGTGAATGGCGTGCTGCGGAACAGACCATCGATACATTTAAAACAAAAGGTGGCGGTGTAGTTTACGATACCATTATGTACACGGTGTTTGGCCCGGTTATGTATGATGCTTCTTTTCGCGGACTTGAGCAAAAGAGATCGGATGGAAATAGCTATGCTGTTCGATGGAAAGCTCACGACGCTTCCAATGAATTGATGAATTTCTATAGTCTTAATCACGCAAAGAATTACAACGACTATTACGAAGCATTAAAGTATTTAACATGCCCAGGGCAAAACGGGTTG
>JACMLR010000442.1 GCA_014379515.1 Chitinophagaceae bacterium | reverse complement strand
ATGACCAATCCATATGTAAGCTTCAGTTTGACACGCTACATGCGCAATGGTCGTGATTCTGCATTCTTTGATTATTCGCTTGGTACTGCATCACCGATCCAGCGGCTGGTGCCGGATGTCGCCAATCGAACCAACTGGTTCAATAATGTTTCTGGAAGAAGCTGGACGGATAGTAACAAAAGATACTGGCATGTGGCATCCGCGAAGTTGCCACAGTCAGATAGCCTTATCCAATTCAGGATTCGATATCTCCGTGGTCGTGGCTCCGTTGCGCCAATGTGGCCATACGGTGTTGGCGTGGATGACGTGCACGTTTATGATCTGCGCTATCCTATTTTGAAAGCCGGCGTTTCAGTGGCTGGTACATTGCAAACAAGCGAAGGTAAATGGTCAGACGTACTGTCGAATGATGACCTAATCGCTGCAATTAGACCAGGAAATAACGGAAGCGTCAACTGGAGTGTAATCCAACATCCAACCACAGCGACTTTACTTGGTCGAATTATTCTCGACCGAAGTTGGACGGTTAACGGGGATGGAGCAAAAGGGAAATTGCGGCTATACTTCACCGATCAGGAAGCGGAAATTCTTCGTTCAAAAGTCAATTGCAATAATTCCAATCCATTGTTCGGCGCATATAATTTCGAATTGATAAAATATGGTGGGGTAGGAGCGAACAACGTTATAATTGATAATCTCCAGTCCGGGTACACCATTTATCAACCCGGTCAATACGATTTGATTCCTTACGACAATGGATACTTTGCCGAGATAGATATTAATAGTGGTGGAGAATTTTTTATCGCTGCTAAGTACGTCGATACGATTATCACTTCTTTCAGTGCGCGTACCGGTGCGAATGAAAACTCGGTAGTACTGAAATGGAATGGAAAAGGCACAACCTCATATGATGTACAGGTAGCGAAAGGCAAAGAGGCTTATCAACAAAATTCGTTTGTCTCTATCAAAAAAATAGATGGAAATGGTGACGATGAATTCTCCGTCGTTCATCTCGTCGACGACGCGACCGAGCAGTATTATTATCGTGTCAGAGGAGTTGTTGCGAATGGCTGCGAATACTATAGTGGGATTCAACAAATGAATTTCAGAACTGATGGCTCGATAGTAATCTTTCCTAATCCATCGGGAGACGGAATGTTTTATTTGCTACCCGAAAAAACCCTGCCACCCAATTCAACCTTGTCGCTCTTCAACAGCAAGGGCCAACTTTTGTGGAAGCGCAATGTGGCAACGACGGGCACCTACGACAAGGTGCTAATCAACTTAG
Source organism: Chitinophagaceae bacterium (assembly GCA_014379515.1). Classification (GTDB taxonomy): domain Bacteria; phylum Bacteroidota; class Bacteroidia; order Chitinophagales; family Chitinophagaceae; genus Endoryza. Next base: position 3,383 of record JACMLR010000442.1, on the reverse strand, counting down.
CTTCCGGGATCTATCCTGCTGGAGTTTATCATCTCCGTATCGCATCTTCCGGACAATCACAGACCTTGAAGTTGTTGAAGACATCAAGATAATTAAGCGATGTTTGCAGCAACTTTGATAATATGCGGTTTTTAATATTGTCTTTTGCCATTTTAATCTTTTGGTCATGCCTTTCTTCTACGAAAGTCAATAACCACAACTGGAAGCAATTATTTAATGGAAGAGACCTCGATGGTTGGGTTGTAAAAATTAACGGACATGAAACCGGTGAAAATTTCGGAAATACTTTTCGCGTAAAAGACAAGATAATCTCCGTTCGATATGACCAGTACGACACGTTTAATGATCGATTCGGTCATCTATATTATAAAACCCCTTTCTCTTATTACCATCTCGTTATCGAATATCGTTTTGTTGGCGAATTTTTTAAAAGCGCACCTGAGTATGCCCGACTGAATAGTGGTGTGATGTTTCATTCGCAAGATCCCGCAACGATGCTGAAGGATCAGAATTGGCCGATATCAGTGGAAATGCAGTTCCTGGGAGGATTAGGTGACGGAAAGGAGCGCACAACTGGCAATATGTGTTCGCCCGGAACGAATGTTGTTATCAATGGCAAACTTGATACAAGACATTGCATCAACTCAACTTCTAGAACATACGAAGGCGAACAGTGGGTCCGTGCCGAGCTCATGGTTTGGGGAGATTCACTGGTGAAACACATTATCAATGGCGATACAGTTCTGCAATATTCAAAACCGCAGATTGGAGGCAACGTTGTTGCAGGCTATCGCCCGGAGATGAAAAAAGATGGAATGTTGTTGAAAGAAGGACTGATTGCTTTGCAAAGCGAAGGGCAACCGATCGATTTTCGCAAACTTGAAATTCGTGAATTGCGCCGGCCCTAGGAAGCGGAACTCGCCTTAAAAATCCAGTCGTTCGCGGATTGTATTTCAGGCATACTTATCGTGTGCCCCATCCCTTTATAAATCTCAAGTTTGAGTTTCCCATTCATACCGGTAATAATTTCTGCGGTTTCATTAACTCTGGATATCGGTACATGCGGATCGGGATCGCTTGTACCTATGAAAATTGGCGTTTGATCAAAATCTCCACTGTACTTCGTTTTATCAACACCGTCTCCAATGAGACCGCCAGTGAATGCGACAATACCGCCAAAATGAGTTGCGTTTCTGGTCGCAAATTCCAATGTCAAACATGCACCCTGGGAAAAGCCCGCGAGATATATATCTGAAGATTGCTTTCCATCAGCGATAAGTTCATCGGTGATATTTTTCATTAAACCGAGCGCTGAAGATAACCATGGCTCATTCGCTGATGTGGGTTGAAGAAATGAATATGGATACCAGCTATGGTTTGTTGCCTGGGGTGCAAGCAATGCAAATCCCGGAACCTGCAAGTGAGATGATAGAGAGAGAATGTCTTCCGCACTTGCGCCACGCCCGTGCAATAGTATCAATACTTTTGCTGCTTCTTTTACGGGTGTGCCGGCATAAATGATTTTTCTGTCGTGCATAAACTTACTTATGAGTTGTGTCCGTCCAAATGTCGCTGAACTGTTCTGGGTGACGTTTAAATTGTGCCTGTACGTATGAGCAGAGCGGGACTACGTGCAAGTGATGCTCCCGAGCATGCGAAACCATTGAGTCTAATAATATTTTGGCAAATCCCTTCCCTTCAGCAGCCGGCGCGACTTCAGTATGATAAACAGTCAACTGATCATTTTTGATACCAATTTCCATGAGCGCAATTCTCTCACTTCCTTCATCAATAATAATTTGACCTTTACCTTTTTCGTCTATTTTTATTTGCGGTTGATTCATCGTTTATATTATTACACGAGAGATGGAAGAATTGTTTCAAGTTTACTTCGTATTGACTCGTATTGTGCGGGTAGCCTGAGGCCGGATCCAAGTTCCTGAATCGTTTCATCCGTCGCAAAGCCAGGATTATCCGTTGCCAGTTCAAATAACACGCCACCAGGTTCCCGGAAGTACAGAGAGTAAAAATAATTCCGGTCGATCTTTTGTGTGATTTGAAATCCACGTTTGACGATCTTTTCACGAAACTCCATCAAGACCTCTTCATTTTCGACGCGAAATGCAACGTGATGATTGGTACCACCGGCACCGAGGCCGTTGGCTTCCATTGGAGCTTCAATGAGATCGATTATTGAAGCGGTATCAATCGCATCAGTTTTATACCGGTAACGATTTCCTTCCTGCCCCACGAATGAGTAACCAAAGATTTCAGTAAGAACGGTCGCGGTCGGCTTGATGCTCCTCAATGTCAGCGTAACATTATAAAATCCTTTTATTGCTACGGTCTGCTTAACCTGGTCAGTTTCCCAGGGTGCGCGCTCGTCTGTTTCAGCTGACACGATTAGAGTAAGGTTCAAACCATCCGGATCTTCGAATGGCAGGTATTGTTCGTTGAAAAGAGTGGTGATTTCTCCATGTGTTATATTTTCCTGTTCAAAACGCTGGCGCCAAAATTCAAGGCTACCTGTCGGAACTGAATATCCGATTTCGGTTGCCATTCCAGAACCATTTCGCCCTTTACGAACATTAGCCCAGGGAAAAAAAGTGAGAATGGTGCCGGGGCTGCCATTCTCATTACCATAATAAAAGTGATAGGTTTCCGGATCATCGAAGTTGACTGTTTTTTTAACCAGCCTCAACCCGAGGACTCTTGTATAAAAATCGTAATTGCGTTTCGCATCTCCTGCAATCGCAGTAATGTGATGCAAACCTTTTATTCTATTACTCATGATTTTTTATTTATGCTTGCTTGATCAACTGAATCTCAGCATGAATCTTCACTTCTTCACTTACAACAACACTTCCAGCTTCGGTAACGGCATTCCATGTCAAACCAAATTCTTTACGATTGACTTTTCCTTCAAGTGTAAAGCCGGCTTTTGTTTGCCCATACGGATCAGTAACTGTGCCACCAAATTCAACCTTCAAAGTAATAGGTTTCGTAACGCCACGCATTGTAAGTTCGCCATTCAATTTGCCTTCTTCACCTTGAATTTTAAATTCTGTTGCAGCGAATTTTATTTGCGGGAATTCCTGGCCGTTAAAAAATTCTGCGGATTTCAAATGTCCATTCCGTTGTTCGTTATTTGTTTCAATTGAATCGACGTCGGCGGTAAATTTGATATTTTTTGCGTCACTGAAATCATCACCAGTCGTTTCAGCAACTGCATCAAATGTTTTGAAGTGACCCGTCACGGTTGTTATCATTAAGTGCTTCACTTTAAAAAGGATCTCGCTGTGTGAAGAGTCAATTTTCCAGGTTGTGTTTGCCATGTTTTTTGTTTTAGTTGAATTGAAACACAAAGTTGCAACATTGAGTCT
>JACMLR010000441.1 GCA_014379515.1 Chitinophagaceae bacterium | reverse complement strand
CCTTTTCTCAAAAGTATTGAACAACTTATTGTTTAACGACCTGTTGTTTGTGATTCACTGTTTCGCCGCGAACTTCTAATGTATAGTTACCCGCTGCAAATTGGTTCAGATCACCCATATTAATTGTGTTGATTCCAACCGTTCCTTTTGAAGTCAATTGTTTTACTAACTGTCCAGTTTGGTTGTATAACCGAACACTTAATGTTTCCGCTTTTGACAATTGGAACGAAACATTCAATGTACCACGGAAAGGATTCGGAGAAACTTTCGCTTTCACGTCATTGAAGTCGCTACGGATCATCAACGTTTTGCTATAAGCTGCGAGGCCAGAAACATCTACTTGCTTCAGACGGTAGAAGTTTGCTCCTGCCATTGGCTTCGTATCATTGAATACATACTCATTGTTTACACCACCGAGTGCTTTCACGGTTCCAATCTTATCAAATGTTGAACCTGTATTGCTACGTTCAACATCAAAATGACTGTTACCAGATTCATCTGCAGTTTTCCAGTCGAGCTTAACGGTTCCGTTATTCATCTTTCCATTGAACTGCGACAACCGAACTGGGAGAGTAGAGATAAATGCCGGACCAAATTCCGATGTACTTCCAACTGTTGCTGCCGTGTTAATTGCAGTTGCAACGATCACCGTACCTGGGGTCACAGCAAATGGAAGTGTTGCGATTGCAATGGTAAAACCAAAACGTTGATCGGTTCCGGTTCCATAAGTAACATCACTGAAACTTCCAGTACCAGTGCTATCATCAATACCACCACCTTCGAGTGCTGTGAAAAGAAATGTTCTTCCTTCCAAACCACTTGCATCGGCAACAAAAAATTCCAATTGTGAACCTGCAGGCGCGATTCCGGTAATGATCAAATTACCAGCTCCGGAAACGGATGATTTGGTAATGAAAGGGAAGTTGAATAGTTCGTTTGCACCAGCGTCCACGTCACCATTGTCATTCGCAGTAATGCCGTCATTATCATGATCGATACCTAATTGCGTATTGTCGTAAATAGAGTTCCGGGAAATGCGATTGCCAACCATTGTAGATGTACCGGCTGGTGTTGTTATCACGATTCCCTTTGAGTTGTTGGCAATAATATTCCCTTCGATGTCGTCACCAAGACCATCGTCGTTCGTACCGATGATATTGTTATTCGCACTCTGGTTATTGTTAGTTTCAAGAACGATACCGATACCAGTATTACCTGCAACAAGAACACCGGAACCGTTGGTACCAATTGCATTACCAGCTATTATATTTCCGTTAGAATTCCCAATATCCCCGAAGAAATTTCCTCCTACAATTCGGATTCCGTGCGACCCGTTTGCGCAAATGGTATTTCTTTCAAATGCATCGGAAGTACCATCGGCATTTGTGCCAATCCTATTGTTTGATCCAGGATTGATTTCGATTCCCCCGCCTGCATTCCCTGCCGCCGCATTCGAAGCGTCAAGCCCGATCACGTTCCCCGCAATTATATTTTGGTCTGATAAGCTGGCCAGGAAAACGCCAACAGCTCCATTGTTTCCAATTCGGTTACCTTCCAGGTTATCTGATAATGCATCACCGTTTGTGCCAATTACATTGTCTGTGGAAAATCTGGTAACGATGAGTCCATTCCGGGTGTTACCAAAAGTTGTTCCTGTACCATTCTTATTAAATCCAATTAGGTTTCCAGCAACAGTTGATCCAACAGTGTTCCAAATCAAAACGCCATCAAAAGCATTGCAGGAAATAAGATTTCCTTCGCCTGCATCGTTATCACCATCTCCATTTATGCCGATGATACTTGCCGCGTTTGCAACACCAGAGTTCGCATTGATTGCAATACCTCCGGCGGCATTACCAAGGCCTGTCGACAAACCAGTGCTGTCTGTTCCGATGTAATTTCCCCAAATGAAAGCAGTTGCACCATTTAAAACATTGATACCCGAGCTAAACTGTGGTGAACGATAAATTGCAAGACCTGCAATCGTGACACCTGTCGTGTTTACAACGAAAATGCTTGTAATGATTGGAAGACCCACGCCATCAATATTGACGCGAATAATCCGTGATGCGATGTTGCCTACAGCTGTACCAGGCTGTGAGTAACCGTTAATAAAAACAGCATCAGTGATCGCCGGCAGTGCAGTAGTCGGAGCAATCGTCATTGAACCTCCCTCTGGAAGGTTGAATGTGACAGTGTCCAAACCGGGATTTGTGTTTGCTAGTACGAGAGCGTTGTTGAGTGAGCCTGCCCCGGTGTTGTTAGTGTTAACGACCGGGTACTCATTTGCGAAAGTAGTAACAGCGAGAATGGACAGCATGCCTGCTGTAACAAGCCTGCTGAAAGATTTGTAATTTTTCTTCATACACTTTTTTTGTAGTTCTGGAAATAAATAGCGCACGGATCTTGAAGCTTTCTAAGTGTGCGGATTAAGTGTGCTAAAATAAAACTGTTTGATCAATTAGCAGTTATCTTTTTCTTTTTTAAAGGCTGATCGAACTAATACAGAAAAGTAATTGCATCGCCGATGTAGTTGAATAAATCCGAAGGAAAGAGAGATTCCATTGCTATGTGCTCAATTGCCCTATCGGCCGAAAGACCATGGAGGTAGACACCGAGTACTGCTGCTTGCTGTGGCGGATAACCCTGACCGAGTAATGCAAGGATCATTCCAGTAAGTACATCGCCGCTTCCCCCTTTTGCCAATCCTGCATTTCCTGTGGTATTGAAATAGCCCGGTGCACCAGGAATTGCAATAAAAGTAAACCTGCCTTTTAGTACGATGATTAGTTCAAAATAGTTTGCCTTTTCGATCGCTAAATTCAGTCGTTCAAAATCATTCTCACTTTCACCAAACAGCCGATCAAATTCTTTTGGATGTGGAGTTAAGATGGAATAGGGTGGAAGTTGAGCGAGCAATTCTTTATCTCCGGCAAGGATATTCAATGCATCTGCATCAAGCACCATTGTTTTGCGGGTTTGTGATATAATTTGAGATAACAAGTCTTTAGTTACTGTAGCTGTTTGGATTCCGGGTCCAATGCCAATCGCATCATACTTGGTCACATCAATCATTCCCGATAATAAGTCCTCACTTTCAGTTGCGGCACACATCGCTTCCGGAACAGAAGTCTGCATAATTGAGTAACCGACCCCAGGGACATGGCATGTGAGTTTTCCGGCTCCCGTTCGTAAACATGCGATTGCCGAGAGCACAGCAGCCCCCATCATACCCTTGCTGCCTGCAATTAATCCGCAATGGCCGTAATTTCCTTTATGTGTAAACGAACCGCGACGACGCCACCACTTTTTTAAAATGCTTTGATTACTCAGCAGGAATTTCGGCGATACCTCGCCAAGGTAGCGTTCTAACAAACCGATATCAAGTATATGAATTTCTCCCAAAGCGCTTGCATTCTCGCTTACCATAAAGGCGGGCTTATAACATTGAAAACTCAATGTATGATCTGCCCGAACGACCGGAAACGTCCAGGAGCTTTTATCCGCAAACAACCCACTTGGTATATCAATACTGATAACCGTATTCGGGGCGTCGTTAATGTGAGTTGTTAGGGCAGCGCTTAGTCCTGACAGTGGCTTGTTCAACCCCGAGCCAAACAAGGAGTCGATTACAATTGCCTTTCGATCGATGGTATGGATCGTTTCAGTGGTCGAGATAAAAAAAACTTCCGCAGTCGTTTGATGCAGTCGCGCCAAATTCGCTTGAAAGTCGTCTGTACCGAGGGTTCCGAATTCAAGGATATATACTTTAACAATGAAACCCTTCCTGGCTAACAAGCGAGCAATGGCGAGACCATCACCACCATTATTTCCCTTACCACAATAAATAGTGAATTCGTTGTCATCGACGCAATTCAACATTAACCAGTGAAAACAGGCTGAGGCGGCGCGTTCCATCAAATCGATTGAAGAAATCGGTTCATTTAAAATCGTGTATTCATCCCAGGCCCGAACCTGATCAACATCTAAAATTTGCATCCTGAAAATTAGCTACTTTTTTGACGCAATGCTTCGTGAGTGTCGTCCACTTGGAGCAATAGCATAACGAGATTTAATATTGCGATAATTTGTACGAACGATGCTTCCGCTGCCATCTGATTTTGGGCCTGTCTGTAAATAGTCACCAAACAGATCAGCAAGTTTACGAACTGAATAAATCATTTTTGAATCATTATTACACAACGCAATGATGGTAACCTTTTCTTCAGGTAACCGGTAAAACGCCGTACGGTTACCATGCCACCAACCATTGTGGTAAATTACTTTCTTCCCATTTTTTAGCATTAGTAAGCGCCACCCCAATCCATAATTGTGTGTGCCTGGCTTTTCAAAACTGTAAGGCGTACATGCAGCATCCAGAATATCCTGGCGCAAAATAACTCCTGAAGAAAGGGCTATATCCAGTTTCAACAGATCGTGCGGAGTTGAATAAATATTTTTATCGCCGTAAACGAGGTCAAGAAAATCGAATGCATATTGGCGGCCATTATTAAAGTAAGATGGCATAGATCGCGCGCTGTCTTCCAATGTAAACACATAACTGTCTTTCATTCCGAAGGGCTGAAAGATCGTCTGCTTCAGGTATTCCTTGTACGACATTCCACTGGCTTTTTCGATTATCAGCGCCAGCAATGCATAATTTGTATTCGAGTAACTAAAGCGACGATCGGCAGCGCCAATATCAATATCCTCATGACGGGCAATCAAAAAATCAAGAACATCGTGGTTTGTTACTTTGGTCTTCTTGTCCCAACCCAGCCGATCCATAAAGTGCGCGTAATTCGGTAACCCACTCCGATGATTTAATAAGGATTTAATTGTAACACCGGGGCTTGGAAAGGCAGGAAAATATTTTGTGATGGAATCATTGACGTTCAGCTTACCGTCTTGCGAAAGCTTAAGAACAGCAATGCCGGTAATTGTTTTCGATACTGACGCAAGGTGAAAGGAGGAATTGGCGGTGATACTATCTTTTTTCGATCTGTACATCGAGAAGCCGTCATACTTCTCGTACAGTATTTGACCGTCCTTGGCAACAAGGATGGCGCCATTCAACCGACCTTTAAAAGTGGAGTCGGCAAAAGCACGAATCGCCGCCTGCATCTTTTTCAGTTGAGGGGTTAAACCCGGTACAGGAACAGAGTCAAGGTGTGTAGCAACCGAAGGTCCGTCTTTAATATCCTCATTATCTGTCGAGCGGCAGTTGGAAAATAAAAGGACGAGTTGCAATAGCAAAATCGTGGTTTTCAAAAGGACTGTTTTGACAGGTTAGTAAAAAACAAATATAAGATTGCTATCGGTCGTTAGTCTGATCTCGTTTTTTCATCTCAACTTTTACAATCATCTTTGCACTTCGTTAAAATAACGTCATTCAGCTGATAACATTATGACCGACAAAAAAATTACCAGTTATCCCAAAGAAAAAATCAAAATTTTATTTCTCGAGAACATCAGTGATGCAGCGGTTAAGCTGTTCAAAGAAGCTGGATACATTTCCACACGCAAACTAAATGCCGCTTTATCGGAAGAACAACTCATTGAGGAAGTTAAAGACGTCCATCTGCTTGGTATCCGATCAAAAACTCAAATCACAGCTCGTGTATTGGCAGCTGCAAAAAAACTACAGGCAATTGGATGCTTTTGTATAGGTGTAAACCAGGTCGACCTGAAAGCGGCTACCAAACAAGGCGTGATTGTCTTCAATGCCCCGTACTCAAATACCCGGTCAGTGGCTGAACTTGTTGTTGGTCTTTCCATCATGCTTATCCGCCGCATTCCGGATAAAAATAAGTTCGCGCACGAGGGGATATGGATGAAGGAGGCAAAAGGCAGTTATGAACTGAGGGGGAAAACGTTGGGGATCATCGGTTATGGGAACATTGGTTCACAAGTCAGCGTACTTGCTGAAGCAATGGGAATGAAAGTGTTGTTTTACGATACGATAACCAAACTGCCACTTGGTAATGCCTCGGCGCGTAAATCGCTTCGCGAGATATTGAGCCAATCAGATATTGTGACATTGCACGTACCAGAAACTGCAGCAACGAAAAATCTTATCAATAAAACTACGCTCAAATATTTCCGCAAAGGTTCGATACTGATTAATTATGCTCGCGGTGAAGTGGTTGACCTGGATGCGTTGAAAAAAGCACTTACCGATGGACAACTTAGCGGAGCTGCTATTGACGTATTTCCTTGGGAGCCAGAAAAGAACGGAGAGCGGTTTGAAACTCCACTTCAACAAGTTCCGAATGTGATATTGACGCCACATATCGGCGGATCTACTGAAGAAGCACAGCAGAATATCGGCGAAGATGTGAGCAACAAGCTCTTCCAGTTTTTAGAGATGGGCAGTACGCTTGGTTCACATACAGTGCCATCAATCAGTTTGCCGCCACAAGAAGGTACACATCGAATCCTGCATATTCATCGGAACGTTCCGGGGGTACTTTCTGAAATAAACTCCACCTTGTCTGAACATAATATAAATATCCTTGCCCAGTATCTCAAAACAAATGAGGAAATCGGGTACGTCGTTCTCGACGTCGACAAGAAAATTTCATCGCACGCCTTCGAATTATTAAAAGAAGTAAAACAAACTATGAAGGTTCGGTTGTTGTATTAACAAGGTCGTGTGGAAATTCAATCAATTACAACTATGGATAAGAATGGTCAGTCGAGTCAATTTTTGAAAGCTGAATGGCGCAAATTGGTTTTCGCAAACTATGTAATTGATCCCGCTATTTTGTTGAAATATCTTCCACACGGAACAGAGCTCGATCGTTGGGCCAATAAAGATTACGTCAGCCTGGTAGGATTTCTTTTTAATAATACTTCGATCCACGGAATGCGGATACCTTTTCATCAATCATTCCAGGAAATCAACCTGCGGTTTTACGTCCGTAGAAAATACAATGACACGTGGCGAAGGGGAGTGGTGTTTATAAAAGAAATTGTTCCAAAGGGGGCAGTGACGCTGATAGCTAACTCGTGGTTTCATGAACATTACGCCACCATGCCTTGCAGAGACTTTCAGT
>JACMLR010000440.1 GCA_014379515.1 Chitinophagaceae bacterium | reverse complement strand
TGACCGGACGAAATCAACTTGGAATTTTCGAGGCGGGCATTTCGCAAAGCAGCGAAATGGAAAATCTTCAAAAAATCATTCAGCCGGGCATCGGTGTGTTTACAAATATCGGCGAAGCCCACAACGAAAACTTTTTGAACGTTCGACAAAAAGTAAAAGAAAAACTTCGATTATTCAATGATGTGGAGGTATTGATTTATCGGAAAGATTATTCTGTCGTTCATGAAGCGATCATCTCGATCTTGCCAGAATTAAATAGAAATCGAATCCAACGCCTCACCTTGATGGATTGGAGTTCTGCCGCTGACGCCACCATCCAGGTGACAAAGCTCAGTAAAAATGAAACCGGAACAACTATTGATCTTAAGTACAAAGATGAGAAACATCGTTTCAGCATAAGTTTTACTGACGAAGCTTCAATCGAGAATGCCATCCATTGTTGGTGTGTGTTAGCTCATCTCGGGATCGAATCGGAATTTGTTCGCAAAAACATGTTGTTGCTCGAGCCTGTTGCAATGCGTCTTGAATTAAAGCAGGGCGTGAATCATTGTTCAATAATCAATGATAGCTATAGTGCCGATTTAAATTCATTGGTAATCGCACTTGATTTTCTTGCGCAACAACATCAGCATCCAAAGCGAACCTTAATTCTCTCTGATATTCTGGAAAGTGGGAAAACGGAGAAAGAACTATACGAAGAGGTCGCAACTGCGCTTACGCAACGTCGTATTGATCGCCTGATTGCCATTGGCGACAGAATTGGAATGCATCAGTCAACTTTCAATAAGGTTGCCGGTCTGGCAACCAGGTATTATAAGTCGGTTGATGAATTCAAAAAAGATTTACCTCAATTAGTTTTTCGTGATGAAACAATTCTGCTAAAAGGAGCGCGGATTTTTGAATTTGAGCAAATCGATCGCATCCTGGAACAACAGGTGCATCAAACAGTACTTGAGGTAAATCTCTCGGCACTCGTTCACAATTTCAAACAATACCAGCAACAATTAAATAAAGGAACTAAGCTGATGGCAATGGTGAAGGCTTTTGCTTATGGAAGTGGAAGTTTTGAAATAGCCCGTGTGTTGGAATATTATAAAGCAGATTATCTCGGTGTGGCATATGCCGATGAAGGAGTTGAATTGCGAAAGGCGGGAATAACATTGCCAATCATGATTCTCAACATCGATGAATCAGGCTTCGATGCTATCGTCCAATTCAATCTTGAACCGGTGATGTTTTCCGTAGGAATGTTGAAGTCGTTCCATGCTTATTTGCGGAAACAGGGGATTCAGGAATTTCCTGTACATCTCGAAGTGGAAACGGGAATGAACCGTCTTGGGATTTCATTATCTGAGTTGGCTCAAATTTCATCAGTTATTAAATCCGGGGTCTTAACGATCCAGTCGGTATTTAGTCATCTTGCAGCAAGCGAGGATGCGAAGCAGGATTCCTTTACAACTGTTCAGGCTGAGCAGTTTCGTGCAATATCCAGCCAGTTGAAAGAAATGATTCCGTACAAGTTCCTCCAACATATATCCAACAGTTCCGGTGTTAGCCGCCATCCATCGCTGCAATTTGATATGGTTCGGCTCGGTATCGGGCTGCATGGAATCGATCCGGATCGTTCAGATCTCCAGGAGGTGTCGACACTAAAATCGACCATTGCACAAATTAAGTATCTCAAGGCTGGCGAAACAGTTAGTTATGGACGTCGGGGCGTTGTACTTCGCGATTCAGTTATTGCAACGGTTCGTATTGGTTATGCGGACGGATACCCTGCATCATTAGGTATCGGTGTTGGAAAGATGATGGTGAAAGGTGTTGAGGCTCCGATCATCGGCAAAGTGTGCATGGACATGACGATGATTGATGTTACTGAGATCGCTGAGGTATCTGAAAATGATGAAGTAATTGTTTTTGGTAGCGGCTTGCCAGTCACTCGTGTTGCAGAGTGGGCGAACACGATTCCTTATGAGATCCTCAGCGGCGTTTCCCAACGTGTTAAAAGACTTTATTTCGAGCAATAAGAACTTGAATAATGTGTGCCCGACAATCAACTGCAACCGATTTTCCGCCTGTCAATTCGGGTACTCAGCGGCTGGCTGCCTGCCTGCTTTCCCCTATATTTGCCTACTAAAAAAATTCCTTTGAAGTTCAGAGCGGTTGTGATCATTATCGTGGCAATAATTGTAGCTGACCAGGCCCTAAAAATTTGGGTTAAGACCAATATGCATTACGGGGAACATATCACGCTCATCCCTAACTGGTTCAGGCTTTACTTCATCGAGAATGCTGGTATGGCCTGGGGCTGGAAATTTGGTGGCGATTGGGGTAAGATGGCTTTGACGTTGTTCAGATTAATAGCCGTAATCTTCGGTGTCTTTTATATTCGGTCGATCATTAGAAAGCAATACCACCGCGGATTTATTATTTGTGTAGGTTTAATTTTTGCCGGGGCACTTGGCAACTTGATCGATAGCTTATTTTATGGCCTGTTGTTCGACAAAGGGATGTTATTTGATGCGGCCGCAAACGACTATTCAGGTTATTCGGGTCTTGCAAAATTCTCGTCAGACGGATATTCAAATTTCCTCTATGGCAACGTTGTTGACATGCTTTACGTTCCAATAATAGAAAATAAAACGCTTCCTTCCTGGGTCCCATTCTGGGGTGGTGAGAATTTTACATTCTTTTCTCCCATTTTTAATATTGCCGATGCATCAATTTCAATTGGTGTGATTGTCATACTTCTATTCCAAAAGCGTTTCTTTAAAAAGCACGCATCCCCTGAAAATCCGACAATTGAAACCAACACTCCTGTGAATGACACCGTACATGTGTCGTAAGACCGTACGACCAACTAAATAATTGTCATGAAAATATTGAATAGACTGGCATCACTGACTGTGTTTCTAGTATTATCTGTAGCTGCGTGTAAGAAAGAAAAAAGCCTTGAAACCGGTGGAATTGTCAGTGGTCTGCCGCAATGGGAATTTGCTGAGAACGCCTCAAAATTCAAAGGAATTGTTGATACTGCATTTATTGAAGATCTTCCAAACGGCGAGCGACTTACTGTTGAAGGGCCATCGAGCGATGGCACGGGTACAATTCTTCTTGAAATTACCGCACCCTCGATTGTACCACGCACTTACAAAAATCCTGAAGTTTATTTTCATTATTCATCTGGAATCTCTACAGTATACGAAAGCAACCCGCTTCATCCGGATGAGTTTGAGGTAACAATTACGTCAATATCAGCTACCGAAGTACGAGGCACATTTTCAGGTACAGTTGCTTATGATAATGACAGCACCGTTATCACGAATGGAAAGTTTACCGGCAAACTTGGAAACGCTGTTCCCCCTGTTGCTGGAGAATTACTTTTTTGGAGTAAAGCGTCGTGTACAGCGGG
>JACMLR010000439.1 GCA_014379515.1 Chitinophagaceae bacterium | reverse complement strand
CTAATCGACCGAAGGCATTTTGCACATTTGCATATTTCGCACATTTAGACCCGGGAGTATAATCGACTGAAGGAATTCGCACATTAGCAATTCGCACATGCTCCACTTATTTATCGAGCATCTTCTTAACAATGCCAGGTCCTTCGTAAATAAAACCCGTCCATACCTGCACCAACTGTGCGCCTGCATTCCATTTTTCTTTCGCATCTGTTTGAGTAAATATTCCGCCAGAAGCAATTACAGGAAGCTGACCGCTTGTTTTTTGTTGGATGTATTTTAATATTTCAGTGGATCGTTTTGCAAGTGGCTTACCACTCAGACCGCCGGCACCGATTTTATTCAATTGCTCAACTGACGTAACCAGGCCTTCCCTGCTGATTGTTGTATTTGAAGCCACCAATCCATCAAGCTCAATTTCCATTGCAAGGTCGATTACGTCGTCGATTTGACTTTGTGTGAGATCCGGAGCGATTTTAAGTAACAAGGGTTTCGGTTGTACATGCTGTTTATTCAACACCTGGAGATGCGATAAAATTTTTCGAAGAGAATCTTTTTCCTGTAAATCCCGAAGGCCGGGGGTATTTGGCGAACTAACATTTACTACGAAATAGTCAACCCAATCAAACAGCGCAACAAAGCAGGTCTCATAATCTTTCCAGGCATCTTCGTTCAGCGTCACTTTATTTTTTCCAATATTTCCGCCAATGATTAACCGCGCATTTGGAAAGAATGAGTCGCGATCCAGTTTCCATTGTTTCAATCGTTCCACTACCAACGAAACCCCATCATTGTTAAACCCCATTCTGTTGATGAGTGCTCTATCTGCTGGCAAACGAAAAAGCCTCGGTTTGTCATTTCCTTTTTGGCCGATTGGAGTGACAGTTCCTATTTCCACAAAGCCAAAACCAAGTGCCTGCAGTTCCCGCAAATACTTAGCGTTTTTATCAAAGCCCGCCGCCAGGCCAACTGGATTTGTGAATTTCAGATTCCAGATAGTCGTTTCTTTCGAAGCCGGCTTGAACATTTTGGAAAGGATTTCTCTTCCAACTTTTACAGAGCAAATTATACGCATCGCGTCCATAGCGAAGTAGTGAATAGCTTCAGCATCGAACCAAAAAAAAATCGATCGAACCAGCTTGTACATATTGGGCCGCAAGATACATATGGCTACCAAATGTTTTATCGATCGATGTGCACCAGGCTTGGAGTTAAGCGCTAAAAGCGCTAAACTTGTTACCTAAACCCTCCAAAATGAAACGCTATTTACTTTCGTGCCTGATCGTCTTTTTAAGTTTTGCAACTACTGCCCAAACCGATACCTCATTAACCAACCGCCTCGCTGAATATACACGACTCACCAGGGAACTAGAAATTGTGAAGCTGATGGATTATATCCATCCAAGCCTTTTTGAACTTGCCCCACGAGATCAAATGATCGAGATGTTTCAGAATATTTATGACTCGAAAGAAATGACCATTCGCATCGGCAGTCTCGAAAATAAGGCGATCAGCGAACCTTTCACGCTGAAGAAAGCAACCTACAGGAAAGTCGATTACTATATGGTAATGAATATGAAATTTAAAGACAGTTCTGCCACAGCTGATCCAACGTTTGTAACAACGATGATCGAAAACCTTCAGGGCGCTTTGCCAAAGAAGGAGGTAAGTTTCGACAAAGCCACAAACGCTTTTGTAATCAAAGGAATGGACGTCCTAATCGCAATCAAAGATGACGCAACCACACCATGGTTGTTTCTAGGTTATGATGATAGCAATCCAACCGTAGCGAGCCTTTTCCCACCCGAACTCGTAGCCCATTTCAAGCTCGATAAAAAATAGTTGTTCATGCAACTAAATGATGAAAAAGCTCTATCTTTAATGGTATAAATTTAGAAATATGCAGGAAGCTTATATCGTTGCTGGTTACCGTACTGCGGTAGGCAAAGCAAAAAGAGGTGGCTTTAGATTTACAAGACCCGATGATCTTGCGATCGATGTGATAAAAGGTTTACTTGCTTCGGTTCCTCAATTAGATCCGTCGAGAGTTGACGATGTGATTGTTGGCAATGCTGTTCCTGAAGCAGAGCAGGGATTACAGGTCGGTCGCATTATCGCAGCCCGGGCGTTAGGATATAGTGTGCCTGGGATGACAGTGAATCGTTATTGCGCATCAGGACTTGAAACTATTGCCATTGCGACTGCAAAAATTCGGATGGGTCAGGCAGAGTGCATTGTTGCCGGTGGAACTGAAAGCATGAGTTTGGTACCAACGGCCGGTTGGAAAACTGTTCCGGCTTATTCCATTGCGAAAGACGAACCCGATTATTACCTGAGCATGGGACTTACTGCCGAAGCGGTTGCGAAGGAATACCAGGTGAGTCGGGAAGACCAGGATCTGTTTTCTTATCAGTCGCACGTGAAAGCAGCATCTGCAATAAAAAATAATCATTTCAAGCCAGGTATACTCCCTATCAATGTTGAGGAAACTTTCCTTGATGCAAATAACAAAAAGCAGAAAAGAAATTACGTTGTGGATACCGATGAAGGTCCTCGCGCAGATACAAATCCTGAAGTGCTTGCAAAGTTAAAGCCAGCCTTTGCTGCAAATGGAACGGTTACGGCTGGCAATTCTTCGCAAACATCGGATGGAGCTGCATTTGTTATCGTGATGAGTGAACGCATGGTGCATGAACTCGGATTAAAACCGATTGCTCGCCTGGTAGCTTGTGCCTCTGCGGGTGTGCATCCCCGTGTGATGGGAATCGGGCCCGTTGAAGCTGTGCCGAAGGTCTTGAAACAAGTGAACATGACTTTAAACGATATTGATCTTGTTGAACTGAATGAAGCGTTTGCATCTCAAGCGCTCGCAGTTATTCGTAAACTTGGCTTAAATCCAGATATCGTGAATATCAATGGCGGCGCGATTGCACTGGGTCATCCGCTTGGTTGTACAGGATGTAAGTTGACAATTCAATTGACACATGACATGAAACGCCTCAATAAAAAATACGGGATTGTTACTGCATGTGTTGGCGGAGGTCAGGGCATCGCTGGAATCATAGAAAATATTGCGTGATAACGAATATAAATTTTTTACAAGCCCCGGTAACTCCGGGGCTTTTTTTATTTAGGAATTGTACCAATTTATCAATGAAAAATTACGTTGTTATACCAATTCCAAACCTGTGGCAGTGTTTTTGAGTTTTAACGGCGTATTGTTTGGTTAGGATCCCCGCCACCTGGCAATTAAAATTACCCCTTATGGACAGAAGAGCTTTCCTTTCTCTGACTAGAAAAACAGATGTGCCCGAACTGCACTTAGCTGAAGGCGTGAGAGGCATATTGTCCGGACTTACACCATATTCAGGTCCCTGGACTAACGCCGAAGTTGCTCATCTACTTAAAAGAACAATGTTTGGCGCTGCGAAAGCCGATATCGATTATTTCAGATCGATGTCAACCTCACAAGCAGTTGATGCCTTATTAAACATTAGTGCAGCGGCTCAACCACTTCCTTTAAAAGATTATGACAACGACGATATCCCTGCAGATGATGGAGACTTTCCGGTTCCTATGTGGTCTACCTGGATCAACACCGTTTCAAAAGATGGCAATGCGAATGCTAAAAGAATGCAATCGCTCAAGAGTTGGTGGATAGGACAAATGGTAAACCAGGATCGAACGATAACGGAGAAGCTCATACTATTTTGGCATAACCACTTTGCAACTGAATCGAATGAATACAATCGCGGACGCTTTGGGTATACTCATTACCTTCTTCTTCGTCAGTTTGCACTTGGCAATTTCAAACAATTCACCCGCGCTATTACACTAGACAAGGCAATGTTGAGGTACCTTAATGGTTATTTAAATTCTGCCGGCGCGCCAGATGAAAACTATGCCCGTGAACTCCAGGAACTTTTCACATTAGGCAAGGAAAACAACCCCAATTATACAGAACCGGATGTTTTCTCTGCGGCGCGAGTCCTCACCGGGTGGCAGATAAACTTCGATACCGAAGTCGTTACATTTAATATTAATCGACACGATAAAAACAATAAAGTATTCTCTTCTTTTTTTGGCGGAACAACAATCGCCGGACGCGCAGACGCATCAGCAGGTGATACGGAACTCGACGATTTGTTGAATATGATCTTCGCAAAGAATATTGAAGTATCCGAATTTATCGTCCGTAAAATTTATCGCTGGTTTTGCTATTACACTATTGATACCGATACAGAGACAAACGTAATTAAGCCACTTGCACAACTGTTTCGGGACGGTAACTGGGAAATCAAACCAGTGCTTTCAGCATTGTTCAAAAGTGAGCATTTCTTTGACGTGCTTAATTATGGCGCATTGATTAAAAGTCCCATCGATTCTGTTGTAGGGATGTGCCGCGAATTCAATGTACAATTTCCGCTGGCAAGTAATAACGAGCAATCTTATTTGTGTTGGTCGATGATGCGGAATTTTGCCTATGTAATGCAGCAGAATCTTTTTGATCCACCTGGAGTTTCCGGGTGGCCAGCATATTACCAGGCCCCACAGTTTCATGAAATGTGGATCAATTCGGATACGCTCCCGAAGCGCACAGGATTTTTTGATTTTCTAACGTATAACGGATTTACCGCTGGTGGGTTTACAATGATTCTTGATCCTGTTGCATTCGCAAAATCGCTTCCATCACCAGGAGATCCAAATGCATTGATCAACGACTCACTGACAATGATGTATCGCGTACCAATTTCCGATCAATCCAAACAAACGATTAAGAAGCAGATTCTTTTGACAAACCAGGACCAGGATTATTATTGGACAAACGCCTGGAATAGTTACGTGGGAAATCCTGCCGATACAACCGCATATGAAACCGTCTATAATCGCTTGCGAAGTTTGTACCGGTACCTCATGAATCTCGCGGAATATCAGTTAGTCTAATTAAATCAATTCTATGAAACGCAGAGCCTTTGTCAGAAATACGATACCAGCTGCATTAACCTTACCCGGCCTTTTTAATGGCTTGTCTGTAAAAGCTTTTACCGATCAACACCCTCTTGTTCAGGCATTGCTCGGATCAACAACTGATACAGATAAAGTATTGGTTTTAATTCAGCTCAACGGTGGTAATGATGGATTGAATACGGTGATACCAATCGACCTCTACGGAAATTATTTCAATGCAAGACAGAACATTGCTATACCGCTTAATAAAGTGCTTACATTAAACGGCACTGCAAAGACAGGCATACATCCGAGCATGGCGGGTTTTCAATCTTTATTCAATGAAGGAAAGATGAACATCGTTCAATCTGTTGGCTATCCGACCCCAAGCTTCTCTCATTTTCGAGCAACTGATATCTGGATGTCTGGCTCAGATGCAGATCAAATTGTAACGAACGGGTGGATGGGAAGATATCTCAACCAGGAGTTCCCAGGTTACCCTGAAGTATATCCGAATACGCAAATGCCGGATCCGCTGGCGATACAGATAGGTTCAATCAGTTCACTTGCCTTACAAGGGCCGGTAACAAATATGGGAATCAGTATCAGCGATCCTTCCCGTTTTTACGACTTCCTTGATGGTGTGGAAGATCCTGTTCCTGATACTCGTTGGGGGAAAGAATTAAAATATATCCGGCAAATAGGGAAACAAACAGAGAAATATACTGCTTTGATCAAAGCTGCCGCGGCAAAGGTCCCTACGCAGGGAAGTTACCCATCAAATGATCTGGGAAATGAATTGAAGATAGTCGCCAGGCTTATAAAAGGAGGATTAAAGACCCGCGTTTATATGGTGAGCACAGGTGGATTCGACACGCATGCAAGCCAAACAAATAATGGCGATACGGTAACAGGCAATCACGCTAATCTTTTATATAAGTTATCAAGTGCCGTAAAGGCCTTTATGGACGATTTAAAAGGACTGGGTGTTGATGATCGCGTGATGGGGATGACGTTCTCCGAGTTCGGAAGAAGAATTAAATCGAATGCAAGTTTCGGAACCGATCATGGTGCTGCTGCCCCGCTGTTTGTTTTTGGTAAGCACGTGCGCCCGGGAGTTACTGGAAACAGTCCGGCAATCCCTGCCAGTCCGGGTTTGAATGATAATGTCGTATACCAGTACGATTTCCGTAGTGTATATGCATCCTTGTTATCACAGTGGTTCTGTGTCAAGGGCACAGACTTGCAAACGATCATGCTGAAGAATTTCCAGGATATACCACTGGCAGTGAATGCAGCCTGTGGTACTACTGGTTTGGACGATGTAATCCGTCCTGATAGTGAGCAACTCATTTTGAACTATCCCAATCCGTTTGTTGAAACAACAACAATTACTTTTAAAACGAAAGGCGGACATACGCTCGTTCAGGTAATGGACACGCTCGGCCGTGTTGTAAAAACGTTAGTCGATAAAACATTTGCTCCGGGGAGCCACAGTGTAAGTTTCGACAGTCATGCATTACCTCGTGGGGTTTACTATGCAAGGCTTCAAAATGGAGGAATTCAACAGGTCCGTCCAATGCTTAAAACCCGATAAAATAGAAAACGCAAAATATAAAAACCCCGCAGTTGCGGGGTTTTTTCGTTGGTTGACCAATAAATTTTATATTGCCATTTAAATCTTGCAGAACCAAAAGCTATACTTCCAGCAACCACATGATTAAAGTATTTGTAACGGATGATCACGAACTATACCTGGAAGGTCTTTGCCTGCTTTTAAAAAGGCAGCCGGGGGTGGAGGTAGTTGGTAGCTGCTTAACTGCTTCAGCTTTGCTTGAGGAATTGCCCTCAAGGGAAATTGATGTGTTGTTATTGGATGTTCACCTTCCGGATATGGAGGAAGAAGAATTACTCAGCAGGATTCGGGCACTGAAACCCAATGTGAAAGTTTTATATCTCACGATGATGCGCGGCACCCGGTACATACACAAATTGGCAAAATTTGGACTCCAGGGTTATCTTTTAAAAAATACAGGTGTTGAGGAATTGAATATCGCGCTTCAAACCATTGCCGCCGGTGGAAGTTATTATAGTAAAGAGATTAACATCAGCGATGTTCCGCAGGATTATCGCAATACCATCACGATTGAGGATAAGCTGGTGAACGAGATTCTTTCGAAACGAGAGATCGAGATACTCAAACTTATTTGCAAAGAATTCAGCAACTCGGAAATTGCTGAAAAACTTTTCCTTAGTATCAGTACAGTTGAAACGCACCGCAAAAATTTGATTGCAAAACTTGGTGTCAACAATACAGTCGGTCTTGTCAAATTTGCGATAAAAAATAACCTGATCGAGTAACCTCCCTTAGAGCAAACCTTTGTGAAGCGATATCTCCTCTTGCTATTCATTTCAATTAGTAGTGCAAGCTTTGGGCAGGCAGATACAAACTATCTGAAATTGCTTTACGACCGTTGTCTTGAATTTGATGAAAGCAAGGCCGACTCCATCTGTCATTACGCCGATTATATCCAACAACAAGCAGAAAAATTAGAATTCTATAAAGGCCCCGTTCTATCGCTTCGATTGAAAGGCCTTTGTAAGGATCTGAAGGCTGAGTATAAAACGGCAATCGATTTTTATTATCAGTCGCTTGAGGAAGCGAGACGGATCAATGAAGCACCATACGAAATTTCTGCCTTGAGTGATTTAGCGATTGCCTATTTTGAAATCGGCCGGCCGGCCGAGTCCAAAAAGTTTTATGTTGAATGCGCTGAACTCGCACTTGAATCGAAAGAAGTGTATACGGTTGTCAGTTCCTATAACAACCTTGGTGTAATATACAACCAGCTTGGTCAGTACGACAGTGCGCTGATTTTCCTGAACAAAGCATTGCAGCTTGAAACCGAAGGTTCATTTCGGCTTGATCCTTCGGGCACGTACAATAATATCGGCAACGCCTGGTTCAAGAAAAAAGATTTTCAAAAGGCATTGTATTATTTCAGCATGAATCATACAAAGCATTTGGTAGACGGCGAGCCGGTGCAATTGTGGACGGATCATATCAATCTTGCTGATGTCTACCTGGAACTAAAACGATTTGACTCAGCGTTGTTTCATGCAAACAAAGCCATGGCATTCGTTGATGTCATCAAATCCAAAAGCAAAGAAGCGGATACGTATTCATTGCTAGCGCGCGTTTATGAGCGCCGTGGCAAATACGAAACTGCATATTCGTATTTGACAAAGTGGTATGCGCTCGATACCGCGATGGTTAATGGCAACACGCAATCGACTATTGCGGAATTACAGGAACGCTTCAACGCAAAAGAACGCGACGCGGAAAATAAGTTGTTGCTCGGACGTGTGGAAACCGAACGTGTAAGGAATTCCAGCATGCGATTGCTTGCAAGTGCTCTGGCAATTATTGTAATTCTTGCTGCCGCTGCTTTCGTTATAAAGCGAAATGCAAATCGGCGTTTGACTGCAACGAATGAACTCATACAAAAACAGAATCAGCGCCTTGCTGATCTCAACCAGGAAAAAAATTCATTGATCAGTATTGTTTCGCACGACCTCGGAACTCCCTTTGCAACAATCAAGATGTGGAGCAATCTTTTGGATAGCGAAACGCTAAACACCGAACAATCAAAAGCAATTCAACGAATCCAACAAGCGGGCGAGCACGGCCAGCAGCTTATTCAGCGGATTTTGGACGTTGAAAGGCAGGATATCGGATCATACAAACTTGATTTGCAAAACATCAATTTGCAGTCACTCATCGAAACGGCAATCGATGATTTTAAGCCTGCCGCCGATAAGAAGCGGATCCATATTTCGAGATCCTTCCCTTCTCATCAAATTATTATCTTAAGCGATCGACACTTGTTACTTCGCATTCTAGAAAACCTTTTATCAAATGCACTCAAGTATTCGCGTGAGAGTGGCCGCGTCTGGATCTCCGTACAGGATGAAAATCAAATCATTCGCTTAATTCTGAAAGATGAAGGTGTTGGGATCAACGCCGATGAATTGCCCGCATTATTTTCAAAATACGGTAGCCTTTCCTCGCGACCCACTGCAGGAGAACATTCGACCGGGCTTGGTCTTTCCATTGTAAAGCGGATTGTGGAAGAACTGAATGGAAAAATCTTCTGCACAAGCATAGAAGGCGAAGGATCCATTTTTACGATTGAATTGCCGAAATAAATCGGCGCTGAGTCGAAACATTCCCTAATTTTATATTTGCAACAGTGTAACAAAAATTGAAGAAAGCAAATTTCATACGTAAAACGATTGGCGGTTTTTTACTGCTATTGTTTTTGTTAAGCGCGACTCCAAAGTCGGTGCTGCATGATTTGTTTTCGAACCATGCTGATTGGAAAGCGACGCAAATTGCTGCATCAAACACTGTCACTCAAAATTTAAATGCATTCACTTGTAAGTGTGATAATCTTTTTGCTCAACCAGTGTTGGTCGTTTTCGATAATGAGCTTACTCTTGTGTCGCACGTCCATATTGCTTCGTATCAGTTTACTGCATTACCTATAAGTGTCTCCGTTGAATATCTTCGTCGGGATTTTCGAGGTCCACCCACTGCATAAGCATACATAGACAAATCTTGTCTTATCACTTTCTGTTTTTTTTCTTCCCGTTTTCACACGGTTATTTATTTTATTCAACACTATTTGGAATGAGACCATTCATCCGTATATATTTTATATCTGCGATCATTATTCTTCAATGCATTTTATTGAATGCGCAAACTTCAGTTGAAGACAATGCGAGCGTTCCGTTTGAGCAAGTATCGTTTACCGGTAAGATTACTGACGCAAGAACCGGCGACCCTCTCGTTGGGGCATCCGTTTATATTGCTGATTTACGGACTGGTGCTGCAACTAACCAGGCTGGTGTATTTACAATAAACAATATTTCTCCGGGCCGTCATCTTGTTGAAATATCTTTTGTTGGTTACGCGGGTGTAACGGAGTACATCGATATTCGTTCGAGCGTTAGCAGGGATTTTTCATTAGCGGCTGCGATCGTTGAAAATAACGAAGTAGTTGTAACTGGTGTGAGTCGTGCAACTCAACTTCGGCGAACCCCTACACCCGTCACGGTTGTCCGTCGCCAGGAAATAATGCGCATCACTGCAACAAATCTTGTTGATGCGTTATCGCGCAAGCCAGGGATATCACAATTGAGCACGGGTCCAGCAATTTCAAAACCGGTGATTCGTGGCCTTGGGTATAACCGCGTGGTGGTGTTAAACGATGGAATCCGGCAGGAAGGGCAGCAATGGGGAGATGAACATGGAATAGAGATTGATGAATACAGTGTCAATAAGATTGAGATATTAAAAGGGCCTGCCTCATTGATGTATGGAAGTGATGCGATGGCCGGCGTAATTAATATTTTAACGAATGTTCCGGTACCTGAAGGAACGTTGAGAGGAAATGTGCTTGCAAATTATCAAACAAATAACCGGTTGCGCGGTACAGGCCTTAACCTTTCTGCAACTTATAAAACTGGTTTCAATTGGAATGTATTTGGTTCTTTGAAGGCTGCAGCCGACTATTCAAACCGATATGATGGCCGGGTTTATAATTCAAAGTTCAATGAAAAGAATTTCGGAGGGTATGCAGGCTATAACGGGAGTTGGGGTTATAGTCATCTTGTTATTAGCAGCTTTAATCAACATGCTGGAATAATCGAGGGAGATCGTGAAGCGGATGGTAGTTTTATCAAGCCAATTCCGGGTGGGGGAAGTGTGGTTGTAACGGAAGCTGACAACAACAGCGTAAGTCCTGAGATTCCGTGGCAGAATATCCGTCACAATCGGATCATTAGCGATAACAATTTTTTGTTGGGGGCTTCGAGGCTTTCTCTTACAGTGGGTTATCAAAACAATCGCCGGATTGAATTTGGAAATGTCGATGATCCTTCCGAGAAAGAACTGTTTTTTGACCTGGGCACCCTAACCTATAATGCCGTTGTGCATTTACCAGAAATAAATCAATGGCGTACTGCGATTGGTGTTAATGGTATGTCGCAACAAAATAAAAACAAGGGAGCGGAAGTGTTGATACCTGAATATGGATTGTTTGACGTGGGCGTCTTTGTTTATACGCAGAAAACGGCAGACAAATTTACGTTGAGTGGTGGCCTTCGGTTCGATCATAGATCACTCGACTCGAAATATTTTGAAGAAAGTGGTGATGTGAAATTCAGTGAATTGAAACGAAGTTTTTCAAACGTGTCTGGAAGTGCCGGTATCAGTTATTTACCTTCGCCGGATTTTATCATAAAGTTCAATGTGGCCCGGGGGTTTAGAGCTCCGGGGATTCCGGAACTCGCATCGAACGGTACACATGAGGGAACCAATCGCTACGAGTATGGTACAAGCTCATTGAAGTCGGAAACCAGCACACAAATCGATGCTGGCCTTGAATGGAATACAAGGCATTTATCCGTTACCGCAAATATGTTTTATAACAGCATCGACAATTTTATTTTTTACCGCAAACTCGCTGCACTGGGTGGGGGAGATTCAACTGTTGAAGTCGATGGAGAAGATATAACTGCGTTTAAATTTGATCAGCAGAACGCTGTTTTATGGGGCGGTGAATTTACCATTGATATTCACCCGCATCCACTCGATTGGCTGCATATCGAAAACAGTCTTTCTCTAGTGAGGGGTCGATTCAATAATGCAATAGACGGTATAAAAGATTTGCCAAATATTCCAGCTGCGCGTTTGTTGTCCGAGCTGCGTGCTGATTTATTTCCGAAAGGAAAGTTCTTTCGCAATGGCTTTCTGAAATTTGAAATTGACAACAATTTCAAACAGGATCATCCTTTTGCTGCATATGGTACAGAGACAGCAACTGGCAGTTACACATTGCTGAATACTGGAATAGGAACAGACCTGGTTAACCGAAAACAGGCAACTATCTGCAGTATTATATTTACCGTTTCAAATATTACTGATGTTGCTTATCAAAACCATCTGAATCGATTGAAGTATGCACAAGAAAATTCGGCAACTGGAAGAATGGGCGTTTATAATATGGGAAGAAATTTTAGCATGAAACTAAATATCCCATTGAACGTTGACTTAAAGAATTAAGATTTTTTCTGGGGTCAAAATACGTACATACTAAAGTTTCAAATCGGTCGTTTATAAAATTATACTAACCTGTGATTATAGAACTCCTGGTCCCGCCACAAGCGGGACTTTCTTATTTCGGTTACATTTGCAATCAAATAAGACTATGGAATTATCAATCAATACACCCGCGTTATTATTCCCCGCGATTTCTCTACTCATGCTGGCTTATACAAATCGTTTTTTATCGCTGGCAAATCTTATTCGAAATCTTCACGATAAATATAAAAAGGATCCAGACCAAAAGCACATCGTACAACAGATTACAAACTTGCGTGCACGGACAAGACTTATCCGATCAATGCAGGCGTTTGGTGTGCTAAGTTTCTTGCTTTGTGTTGTTTGTATGTTTTGCATCTTTCGCGGCTGGGATCAGGCGAGCTACATCATCTTTGCGTTAAGTCTTGTTGCATTTATTATTTCGTTGTTGCTATCGCTCGGCGAAATAACATTGAGTATGCGCGCACTTGAAGTTGAATTGCATGATATGGAAGAATTAACCCGTTCCAGTTTCTTTGGGCAGATACTTGGAACAAAAGAGGATAAAAAAGATCACTGATTCTTCTCGTCCATGTACTCATCGCTTTGATAATCGAATTGAGTAACGCCTTCTACTTTATAATTGGGATTATAGCTTACAAAGAAATAGAGATAGATGACGCGGCTGATGCGCATCAGCCAGGGTTGAAAAGCAAGCAATAAAAAGACGTTTATACCGAGCCACCAAAAAAACCGGTTGTCCTTGGTGCTTGTCCCAATGAGAATATACCATATTGCAAAACTCACCAATGATAATGCAACCGAAAGCCCGTAGCTGACATAACCAGTACCCCACCAAAAACCAACTTCCAATTCAAAGGGTTGATTGCATTCGGCGCAACGTTTTGGCATCTCGAGCACTTTCCCAAGGTTCCACGGATTACCATGAGTAAACATTTTACCGTGGCGACACCGGGGACACCGCATCGTTAACACACTCCACATCATATTCGGTCGCGACTCTTTGCTCATTTCGCGAAATTACGAAAAGCCATGTCGGCATTGCCATTGAAGGCAGAAAACAGTTGGATAAGAGGGAAATCCGGCCTGGTAACTTTTCGCTACCCGCCTTTTCGGCAGTTTTTTCCGAACTTGTACGGTATTTGAGCGGGTTCCGGCTCATCTCCTTCACAACTACTGATTAGATTATATGAAGATATTACTACGTTATCTCAAGCCATATAAATGGCTTGTAATACTCACTATTTTTCTTGCAGCGATTAACACCGGTTTTTCTTTGATCGATCCGATCATCTTTGGAAAGATGATCAACCTCGCCAATTATCACCAGGAACCTGTTGCGCCAGATGTAAAGCTGGAATGGAACGATTATCTATTTTTTACGCAGGAATACACTAATAAAGCCGGAGATAAGGATACAATGTATGGTATCGTCTGGTTGGTGATTGCATCGATCACTGTTGCCATGATCAGCCGGATAGCAAAAAACTTCCAGGATTATTTTTTGAATGTCGTTATTCAAAAATTTGGTGCAAAGGTTTTTACGGATGGGTTGCGACACGCAATGAAACTTCCCTACCAGGAATTTGAGGATCAGCGAAGCGGCGAAACCCTGTCCATTCTTACAAAGGTTCGTGGCGACGTTGAGAAATTCATGAATTACTGTATTAATCTTTTGTTTGGAATATTGATTGGTGTGGGCTTTGTGTTCGTGTACGCCGCAATGTATATCAGCTGGTATATACCGTTAGTTTATCTTGGTGGGATCTTGTTACTAACAGTCATAACTAACCTGTTAAGTAAAAAAATAAAGATTATTCAAAAGACAATTGTTGGTCAAACCACCGCTCTTGCTGGTACAACTACTGAATCACTACGAAATATTGAATTGGTTAAAAGCCTTGGCTTAACAAACCAGGAAGTTACCCGCCTTAATAATAATACCTATAAAATTCTTGGGCTGGAGTTGACGAAAGTAAAGCGCATTCGCAGTATCAGTTTTGTACAGGGTACGTTTGTGAATACACTGCGCCAGGTTATCCTGTTTATATTGATGGCGTTGGTTTTTGGTCGTGAGATGGATGCGGGCCAGTTAGTAACAATGCAGATCTTTTCATTTTTTGTTTTTGGTCCTTTGCAGGAAATTGGGAATATCCTGCTTTCGTATCGCGAAGCAGAAGCATCGTTGAACAACTTCGATAATCTCATGAAAAAAGCGCCAGAGGCCCAACCGGCACACCCGAAACATCTGGGCGATATCAATACGCTTGAGTTTCGGGAAGTTGGATTTAAGCACCAAAGTGCAGGGCAAAAAGCCATCAATAAAATTGCCTTTGGGGTTAAGACAGGTGAGACGATTGCTTTTGTCGGTCCCTCCGGATCGGGTAAAACAACGTTGATGAAATTGTTGGTCGGGTTGTACCGCCCGCAAGAGGGTCAGATTCTTTATAATGGTATTGATGAAAACTCAATCGACTTCGAAGACCTACGCAATCAAATAGGATTTGTAACACAGGATACACAATTGTTTTCGGGTACGATACGTGAGAACCTGATGTTTGTGAATCCTGCAGCGAGTGAAGAAGATTTGTTGAATGTGCTGAACCAGGCTGCATGCCAGCGGTTGTTGTCGCGCGCCGAAAAAGGATTGGAAACAATGATTGGCGAAGGTGGATTGAAATTGTCGGGCGGTGAGAAGCAACGATTGTCCATTGCGCGTGCGTTGTTGCGCAAACCGCGATTGCTGATTTTCGACGAGGCAACCTCTTCATTGGATTCTTTAACAGAAGAAGATATTACGAATACGATCAAGTCGATTTCATCTCAACGAAATCAAATAACGATTTTGATTGCACACCGGCTTTCAACGATTATGCATGCCGATCGCATTTATGTGTTGGAGCAGGGTGATGTGGTAGAAACGGGTAATCATGAAAGTTTGCTGGAAGAAAAGGGATTGTATTATGCGATGTGGCGCCAACAGATTGGTGAGCGGAAGAAGCAGTTGGTGGCTTAAGGAGACACGAATGAATTGTTTGGAATGGTGATTGATAATTCGGTGGGTGCCCGACTTTACGTGAGCGATTCCATCATCCGGCGAAGCGGCTTCAGCGGGCTGCGAATGTTCGGGGGCACCGGCACGATTGACTCGGTGCGGATGCACGACAACTTTTCCGGGTTCGTGATGCTGCTCAGCGCGCAGGCTTCGATTCGCAACAGCGTG
>JACMLR010000438.1 GCA_014379515.1 Chitinophagaceae bacterium | reverse complement strand
CCTGCGCTCAATTCCTGGCTGTTAATTGTTGCGTTTCCATAGCCTTCATTGTTTAACTGCAACGTTTTGATCCGCTGGCCGGCAGTATTCGTAATAATAAGTACTGCACTCTGCGTATCAACAGGAATATAATATCCAATGTTGACTGCTCCATTTGCGGGGTTCGGTGTACTCTGATCTAAACGGGCGATCGCTATAGGCTTTCCATTGATCTTTTCTTCTAGCTTATTCAATCGCCTTTTGAGTTCTTCATTTTCGGCCGACAATTCCTGGACCGCTTTCACCAGCGGAACCACAAATTCCGCGTAACGCAGACCATACAAATCTTTTTCATTTTTTGCTGCATCGACACCACTAAACTCGTAGCCCATTTGTTTGGCTGCCTTTTCTACATCCTGTGCAACAAATCCGGAATAGGTGACTTGTTCTTTCGCTTTCCGGGCAAGTTGTTCTTCCTTCGTTTTGTCAATCACTTTGCCATCAGCATCCGTCCTCATACCAACTTGCATAATGCGATCTGCCTCGTCCAAACTCAATGTATAGGTTACAGGCGATAATGCATTGATAAATGCAAGGCCTGGAACGTTCGATTTCATGTTGCGTTTAATACGTCCATCTGAAACGTTTGACCAGTTTGCATATCCTCCAATTGAGTTGGTAGCTGCGTTTCCAATTCTTGCCTGGCTGCTGGCAGTTGCATAAACATCCTGCCCAATTGCAATTACGTTGTACAGACCATTTTGATTTACACCTGTATTGGCTCCGAGCAAGGTATTATTGTAACCCAAATCGTAATGAGCACCGGCATTGTATCCAATAGCAGTATTATACTGAGCATTTGTCGTAGAGAATAACGCCCTATAGCCGAAACCAGTATTATAATTATTTCGATTCCAATAAAGGGCAGAATAACCCGCAGCGGTGTTATGCGACCCTACCTCATTCATGTTTAATGCGGACGCCCCTATTGCTGAGTTGGCAAATCCAGTTGAGTTGCGAGTAAGAGCCGACGACCCAAAAGCAATGTTCTGGCTACTCGTATTATTAGCCAACGCCAGGGTTCCAACAGCGGTATTATAATTACCTCCTACATTGTTTTGAAGTGCATAATTTCCAACAGCCACATTTAAGGAGCCAGTTGTATTCATTTTCATCGCGTTTGCACCTACCGACGTATTGTAAGCGCCTTCTGCCCCATTAATACCATTTGTAAAAAGTGACCGGTATCCAATGGCCGTGTTGTCTGTATTGCGCACGCTTGTTAGGTCTCCCAGGCCGGCCTGATTAAATAATGCCTGGTACCCTATTGCCGTATTATTTGACACATTTACATTATTGAACATTGCTTGCGCACCGACTGCGGTATTCGAATTACCAATTGTGTTAGAGGTGAGTGCACTAAATCCGGTGGCAGCGTTCGAAATACCAGTTGTGTTGTTTTCCCCGGAATTTATTCCAATAAAACTGTTACCGGTTCCGGTGAAATGTAGCACTTTGTTCTTGCCAACATAATATCCCTGGCCCGCATAAATATTCCGCCAGGTAATCAGTGGGGATCCAATATCTATTGAATTATTCACGGCGGGCTGAAGCGTCACGTTTATCGTTGTTTGGGAAGCAAGGTTACTCAACCGATTATTAACCTGTGCTTGTAAGATCTGCAGAGCACAAAAACTGCAAAGGGTGAAAAGCATTTGCTTCATTCGAAAACTCAGTGTCATGACGTACTTATTTTAGTTGATTGATATACTTTGATGCGGCATTATTGTGTCAAATGCACAATCCGTACTTATCGCATTTAGAATGCGGGTGATACTTCAGTGAGCACATGCTTACAACAACTTACTACCACTCGAATGGGGATATCGAGTAATGGTGCTGTCGTTACTTAGCTCGACGCTCAGTTGGTGGGATAAATGAGCGACGGGTATTATTTATTTTACAACGACCACTAACAGCGTTGATCGACCGCAATCGTTACGAAATTTCAACGAAAGCAGTTGCTTACATTTAAAAAATGGGTAACGGTCGGCGACAATGTCTAAGACGGATTCAAATTATTTAAAGTTTATTTCGCCCAACAAGCGGTTGATTATCCTAATAAAAAAGCCCCACCTTTTGGCGGGGCAGTCATCAATCCTCGAATGAAGGAATTCGCACATTAGTAATTCGCCATTAGCAATTTTCCACTAATGCAAGCTTTTCAATGTTATATATTTATTCAGACGATCGTATTTGAATCCCTTCTCCTGCATCTCTCTGATGTAGTCTGGCGTGATGCCTAGTGATTTGACAGGCACAATGTCTTCCAATGATACTTCTTTGAACCCCACAGCCTCAAAACTTTTAATAAACGCTGGAGTAATATGAAGTGATTTTAGTGTGATCAATTTGTGAGCAGGAATGTTGTGAAACCCCGCGTCATTAAATTCTTTTACAAATTCTGGTGTAACTCCAACCGATTTCATTGGGATCAAATCGCGATGTGCGAGATTTGTATATCCAACCGCCTTGAAAGAATTGATATACTCTTCATCAATCTTCAGTGCCTTCATCGCAACCAGATCATTCGCATCCCGGTCAGTGAAATCTCCTGAACCTTCTTTATTGGATGCTTTCGCTTTCTCGATATACTTCCCATCAATGTCTTGCGCCTTGAACGTAATCAATTGTTGAGCGGAAACATCTTTGTAGCCTGCATTCCGGATTTCCTGCACATACTCTTTCGTTATCCCTAAAGATTTTAACGGAATCAAATCATGCGCAGATAATGATTTGAAACCAGCTGACTTCAAATCATTAATAAACGCCGCGTCAACTTTCAATGCAGCCAATGGAATAATATCGTTCTTCCCAACATCTGTATATCCCTCCCGATTCAACATTTGAACGTAGCTTTTCTTGATGTCTATAAAAAAGAAAACCATCATGTCGCGGTCTTTCATCTCACTCTCTATTTCTTTCGACATGTAATCGCCATACGATTTGTCGGCAGTAAACTTATAGCTTCCCATTCCCTGGTCACCATCAAATTTCCCGGTGAAGTCCATCGTACCAGCTTCACGAGTTAATTTGAAAGTGCCGGAAGTTCCACGAGGCAGTGAGCCAAGTTCACTCAATTTAAATGTCGACGTGTTGAAAGAGTTATCATTCGGATGTTTCGACTTGAATTGAACCGACACGTCCTCGTCCTTAATTGTAGCGAACCACGAACCTTCGGTTTCAAGTTCTACATCGACGTTGACATTCGTATTCGCATTAACGTTCGTGTTCACATTCACGTTAACATTTTTGTTTTTGTCCTTCTTGTTTGATTCGTCATTTTGTCCGTAGACAACAGGCTCGTTTAATACCGTTGCGAAAAGAACAAGTACAGGTAGCAGGAAAAAATATTTCCAGGCCGTGTGTAAGTTTGATTTCTTGGCGTTCATCATGGCTATACGTTTTTTAAGTAATGATTGATTATAGTTTGTTGTTATTGCTAAAGGAAGTTGTGGTGCAGAAACTTTTAATAAACTCATCTGATAGCTCGACCGATCAACAGCTTCCCGATCTATCATTTGCTCATCAGTTAAAAATTCAAGATTGTTTTCCATTTCTTTTCGGTACATCCACGCGAATGGATTAAACCATTGGAAGATCAGCACCGTTTCCGCCAGTAATAAATCCATGCTGTGCTTCTGACGGATATGCACTTTCTCGTGCATGATTATTTGATTGTAGATCTCCCATTCATATTTTTCAGGATTGATGAAGATGTTATTGCCAAATGAACATGGCGCTTTATCGCCACTCACTTCTACTATTCGATACTGACCATCTACAATAGCCGGGCTACGATACGCCTTCACCAACAACACTACTACCTGGACAATGAAATTCAACCCAAACGCAATCACTCCAAACCAATAGAGATACCATGCCCAGGTAATTGCAGTATCCACTGTAAAACTTTTTGTTGTCGGTGACGAAACATTTTGTCCTGTGGGAGGCAACGGGCTCAGCGTTTGAACCTGGCTTGGTAAGTCTTTTGCATTCGTACCAATTGTTGTTTCCTCAGCGCTTCGAAATGACCATTGCTGTGGCACGGGAATCAATGGCAGCGCAAACGCAACAACCAGGCAACTTATAAGCATGAACCTGTTGATGCGATAAAACGTTTCGCGCTGCAATAAAAGTTTATAAAACAGGAAGCATCCCGCAATGATCAATCCGACATGAATTAT
This sequence comes from Chitinophagaceae bacterium, assembly GCA_014379515.1. Classification (GTDB taxonomy): domain Bacteria; phylum Bacteroidota; class Bacteroidia; order Chitinophagales; family Chitinophagaceae; genus Endoryza. The sequence continues at coordinate 1,141 of JACMLR010000438.1, read as the reverse complement.
ATATGGTGTCATTTTGGATTTTTTATCATTTTAATAATATCACTCAATTCAGCTTCACTTAAATTCTGCTGCTTTGCGAAAAATGCGAGCATGCGGGGATAAGAATTGTCAAAATACTGGCTGACGATATCTTTCATCGCATGTTGCTGATATTCTTCGCGCGAGATCACGGGAAAATATTGATAAACATTGCCAACCGTTTCATGAGTTAAAAACCCTTTGTCTTCTAGAATCTTTACCATCGTAGCCACACTATTATAATGCGGTTTTGGATCAGGTAATTGAGGGATCACTTCTTTTATAAATGCTTTCTGCAGATCCCAAAACACCTGCATAATCTGCTCTTCCCTTTTTGCCAGTTTTATCATAACCATAAATTGAAATTCAATATTACTACTAATTCATTAGTAGAACAACTAATTTATTAGGAATGCATAAAAATGTTGGACAAACGGCAAAGAAAAGCCCCCATCACAACGTGACAGGGGCGAGGGCAAGGGAGTCAGAAAAAATCAGAACCGGTATCCAAGACTGAGACCAAAAGCCCTGATACCAACGAATGGCCCTTTCAGTTTCGCGTTGATCGTATTGTTTCCTACTGTAGCATCGATTGTCCATAACGGAAGGTCAACATCCTCGATGTCGCGTTCCAGATCGGCCTTGTCGTGGTCGGACAAATCACTCATATCATCCGTACCATCGAAATTTGCTTTCATAGCACCTACAAATGGGCCGACGATATACCAGTCGAACGTCATGTGTTTGCCCAATGCAAACTGGGTTCCGAATCCAATGCCGCCGCCGATACCACTAAATTTTCCTTTGATATTAGCTTCGTGCGGTACGTTATTACTTGGTGTGTACTTGTATTGTTGATCGAACGACATGTGTGTATATCGAGCAAACGGTGCTATGTAAAATCCGATGGGAGCACCTTTTTTGCCGAAATAAAATCGGTACTCAGGAGTGATGGTGAATTTGGTGAACTCGGTAGATTCGATTGCACGCCGTGCATCGTCGTTTCCATCGAATTGATCAAGCAGTGCATCTTTAAAAGGTAATCCAACTTTCGGCGTATACCCGATTCCGATCGCAAATGATTGGTGTCGCGAGGTTGCAATTTCATATTGCAGGTCGGCAT
>JACMLR010000437.1 GCA_014379515.1 Chitinophagaceae bacterium | reverse complement strand
GATTTACTGGTGGGTTCCAGTTCCCAACTACTGTGCCTGCATCCATTACAAGTGCAGTTTTAAATGCTTTAAAAATTCCTGCATCAGCCATCCGTGATACTCCTGTGCCAGCATTAATTCCAAATTGCCATTTTGATTTGTCAGCGTTTGCTGGTTTTTTTGCTGAAGATGGAACAGCGACGATGTTTTGTTCTTCTTTCGCAACGACAGTATCGATAACTTTTGTGATTGTTGATTCTGGGATTGTGGCTGGTTGAACGGGTGATACAATTTTTTCTTCCGCAGCTTCAATGTCGGTCACCGTTTCTTCTGCGACCTGATTTTTATCCGACGCAGCAACCTTGCTGTAATCGACAGGAGTTGGTAAATCCTTTTTAGCTTTTCCTGATCTTGCCAATGGCTTTCGATTTGCTGACGTTGGATTCGAAGCGATCGATATTTGCTTCTGCTTCGATGTTGCGATCGCGACCGGTTTATCCTCCTCACGCGTTGAGACGCCTTCAATAGACTCCGACGATTTTGTTACTTTCTCTTTTGACGAGGTTAGATCACGCTGGTTACGGGAATCCGATTCTGCAGGTTTGGTTGAAGATATATCAGAAGTGCGATCACTAATAACGGTGCTTTGTTTATCATTAGAGCGATTGTTTGAAGATTTATTATTTGAATCGTTTGTAGAATTACTTGCAGATGTGCTTGTCGATGTGAGATTTGTTGTGTTCACAGCAGCGCGTTGTTTCAATAGTATCCACGCGGAGCCTGTACCCAGCAACAGGAGGATGGGCAACAGGATAATAATTCGGCGACGGCGCTTATCTTTTCGAATGCTGTTTTCAACATTCGACCAAACAGCATCGGACGGTGGTAATTGCAACCCACCCATCTGCTGTTGAACCTTTTTTTCAAAATCATGGCCTTGCATGAGCTTCACTTTTTTTTCGTTCTGTATAGTGTACGTTTATCCAGGTAATCAGTAAACTCCTTGCGCGGGCATACTGACTTCTGGATGTTCCTTCATTGATGCCGAGAATCTTTCCAATTTCAACATGACTGTAACCCTCAACGGCGTGCATGTTAAAGATGGTCTGGTATCCCGTGGGAAGCTGCCTGATTAATTCAGCAAGTTCTTTTGCATTCAGATGAAATTCAGGATTATCGTCTGTTACCGGGTGAAGGCCGGCATCGGTAAATGCCAGCTCTGTCTGGTAGCGACTATTTTTCTTAAGATAATTGATAGCAGTATTCACCATGATCCGGCGAATCCATCCGCCTAATTCTCCTTCGGATTTAAACTGGTGAAGGTTTCGGAAAACTTTGATAAATCCTTCCTGGAGCACATCTTCGGCGTCGGTAATCGACTTGGTATATCGGTAACATACGCCAAGCATATGCTCAGCGAATAATCCGTAAAGCTCCCGCTGCGCGGAAGCCTTTCCTTTCAAACAGTCCTTTACCAATAGTGTGTGATCCATTCTTCGTATTCACCTGCAATGACAACTCCCGTATTCCATCCGTTGCACCAGCGTTGCTTTTTATACCGCCCCTTGCCTATTTTTGAGCAATGAACCTGGTTGATCGCGACAAAAAAGTTATTTGGCATCCCTATACCCAGCAACACAAAATGCCTGATCCTGTTCCAATTGTACGGGGAGAAGGGGTTTATTTGATTGATGAGCAAGGGCATCGATATATCGATGCCATCAGTAGTTGGTGGGTGACTATTCATGGTCATGCAAATGCCTATATTGCCAGGAAAATTTATGAACAGGCTCTGTTATTGGAACAGGTAATTTTTGCTGGCTTCACACATGAACCTGCGGTGCGGTTGGCAGAACGCCTGCTTGGAATTTTGCCACCAGAGTTAGGTCGCATTTTTTATAGTGACAATGGCTCCACCGCTACGGAAGTGGCGATCAAAATGGCTCTTCAATATTGGTGGAATTCGAGTAGAATCGAAGAAACAAATACTTCTCAAAACCAATCGCGTACAAAAATACTCGCACTAAAAAATTCCTACCATGGCGACACGTTCGGTGCAATGAGTGTTAGCGCGCGCGGTGTTTTCACATTGGCGTTCCAGGATAAACTTTTCGAAGTTGAGTTAATTGATCCGCCTACAGATGACTATGAGTTACCAAATCTTCAATGGAATGAATTTGCCTGTATTATCTATGAACCGTTATTACAGGGTGCGGGTGGAATGAATATGTATAGCAAGTCTGGTCTTGATCAACTCTTGCAAAAATGTAAATCGGAAAAGATTATTTGCATTGCGGATGAAGTGATGACAGGTTTTGGGCGGACAGGAAAATTGTTTGCGTCAGAACATTGCGTGTCGCAACCAGACGTGATTTGTTTGAGCAAAGGACTAACCGGTGGTACGATGGCGTTGGGGGTTACAGCATGCGCCGATTGGATTTACCAGGCTTTTGTTAGTGATGATAAATTAAAAACGTTGTTTCATGGTCATTCATTTACTGCAAACCCAATTGCATGCACAGCAGCACTCGCAAGCCTGGATCTTTTAGAATCCGAACAAACGATGAGCGCGGTGAACCGAATATCACAACAGCACGAAGAGTTTGTGAGCAACCTTCGTCAATCATCGGCAAAAAATATCAGGCAGCTGGGTACGGTGGTGGCGTTTGAATTAGACGGGGACGCGAACCAATACCTCCATAATAGTAGCGGGAGTATAACATCATTAGCGCTGAGGCATGGTGTTTATCTCCGACCATTGGGAAATACAATCTACCTGATGCCACCTTACTGTATAAGTGATGAACAGTTGTTACAGGTGTATAATGTTGTTCATAAATTGATCAGCGTGGAACTGGTGTGAAAATGGTGCGACCAGTATTTTTCAGATTTTGTGGGGATTATGTCTTGTAGCGATCCAGATGTTTGGTACGGGATAGGGTCCGGCGAGCAATAGACGAAAGTTAATTGGCGAAGTGGGGCCCGTTTTTTTCTCTTCAAAATTCCATTTCTTCTCATTGGTTGAGCTCCAGCATGAAGGATATTTACAATTCAACTTTCCAAACCGGGCACCGCGGAGTCCGACTGGTACAGGTTATCATGAAAAGTGAGGGATGCGATTGTTGTGAGGACGTTTTTGCGATTGACTGCATGATTGCAAAAACGCCAGGACATTTTTTGCAATCGTACAAACATGGTAGGTTGGAAGGAGGGGGAGGGCCCGAAGGGGAAAAGTCTCGGTGGTTTTTTTCAACGACGCAAGCCGGTATTTCGTCCTCTCATCGGGGTGATAATCCTTGCCGCAATTAGCTTTTTTCCCATTGTTTCGCCGGGTCGAAGTCGTTCCTTTCCATGACGTGGCATGCCATCATCAGACCTTTTATAACGAAAAAAATCCTACTCATCGATCATCTTGCATCAACCTCTATAAACAAAAAGAGGCCATCTCTTTCAAGACAGCCTCTTCTAAGATTTACATTAGCAATTATCCTACAGGAATAGTTGCTTGTGTTTGATCCCATTCGATCACCAATTCATTGTTACCAGTAAAGCGGTAGGTTAGTTTCTCAACCACATTGTCAAGTTTTTTAACCGGTACATTTACTTTCAACACATCTTTAGCTTTAATTTCTTCATACTTGTAAGCGCCCCATTGCTTGCGTTCACTATTCAAAATCACCATCCACTCACTCGCATTTGGTGTTACAAACAGCGTGTAGGTGCCTGCTTTGATTTCTTTTCCGCCAAATTTTGTGTCTTTCGCGAAAGTGATTTCCGTTGCTTCATTTGCTCCGGCGCGCCATACTTTTCCGAATGGCTCCAGTTTCCCGAAAATTTCACGGCCTTTTTTAGATGGTTGTCCGTAAGTCACTGAAACATCTTTGCCTTCAGCAGTCGCTTTTGGACTTGCTGGTGTTTGTGCACCGCATGAAAATGAAATTGCGGTAAAAAGAACGACTGACATTAACATTAGTTTTTTCATAACGATGTCTTTTTATTTAAGGTGAAATTAATGACTCAGTTGATGCTGACCGACTCCTTTTTGAGCTGATCCAGTGATTTTTCCATAGGCGGCCCCAATTCCTTATCAAAAACTATGCTACCGAATTTTTCCCATGGATACCACTTGACTTCAAAATCAAAATACCACTGAACTATACAGCTGTTTCCAGCTTCAATTATCTGAAAACCGCTGTGGACAGGAGGTTGACCGGTTCGCACCCACTGTGTTTCGATAATGTTAATTGAGTCCGACGGTAAAATGGTAACACTCATCTGGTCGGATTTAAAAACTGTCGGGCTATAACTGATCCCGGTCAATTGCGGAGTGTTGAGCAGCGCATTCCACTTCTGCCACTCCCGAATATCCTGGATTTTCTTCTTTACTGAATCTTTAGGTGATTCGATGCTAACGGCTCTTGACACACGCACAGTTGACGGTATCAAAAGCGAAAGCAGCCAAATCACAATAAATAAAAAAAAGAGACTAATCAATCCCAGCTTGAGAATACGCATACTATTAAAACTAATTGAACGATTATGGTTTATTCCCAACGAAACACTTTGACTGCCACCGCATATACACCGATCGTCCATAATCCAAGAATGCCCAACTGCTTTCCGCAATCAGCCAGATGTGCTCCTTCGAATGCCACATTCCGCATCGCGTCATTCAGGTGCGTAAGAGGAAGAACCCGGCAAATTGGTTGCAACCAGGAGGGAAATGCTTCGGTTGAGAAAAATGTACCTGCCAACAGAAATTGTGGAAGAGTGATAAGATTCGCAATCGGAGGTATGCTGCTTTCATTTCGCGCCAGTCCACTTACAATGAAACCAAAACCCATAAATACGATGAGCCCGACAAGGCTCAGAACAAGTAGTTCCAGAAAAGTGATCCAACCATGAACAAGAGTGAAATTAAATGCGAAATAACCGACTAACAGAATCACAACTGCTGTGATCATTTGAAAAAGAACCCGGCTAATGGCCTCACCGAAAACAATATGCGTTCTATTGATTGGGGTAGCAAAAAATCTTTTTAAAACCAGTGTTTGGCGGAGACTGAAAAAAATAAATGCGACTCCGAAAACACCGGCACTCAGCAATGAAAATCCTAATTGCCCCGGAAGAATAAAATCGATTGTGCGATACGTTCGACCCGGGATCTTTACAATATCCTTACTGATTGTTGCATATGTTGACGATTGCGGAAACTCGTCCTCATTAATTCGCTTGATCACCCCCTCCAAAATCGACACCAATACCTGGACGTTTTGCTGATTGGCAGCATCTGATGTTTTTAACTTCACTTCGTATTTCGCACGCGCGTTCGTTGTTTCCTGGATGTTTAAAACCGCAGTGATCCTCCCCTTCTCAATATCTTCAAAAATTTGCTTCTCTTCCTTTCGTGCAATAGTAATAGCCGGAATAGATTTTATCTGCTGGTACAGGCGACTTGTAGTATCGGTGGTTTTGTCGAAAGCCACACGAACGTTCAAGCGGTTTCCGCCGCCGATAAATCCGAACACGAGGATGAAAATCAGTGGGAAAACAAAACTGAAGATAACTGCACTTGGACTCCGAAAGATGGCTCGCAG
>JACMLR010000436.1 GCA_014379515.1 Chitinophagaceae bacterium | reverse complement strand
CAGCGGAAATCTTCAAAACATAATCAGCATAGATCCCTTGAGTGTTGAAACAGCCGAAGTAATATTTGGGCCAGGATCCCTGATCTATGGTAGTGACGCCATAGGAGGTGTAATGGATTTCCATACACTGGATGCACGTTTTTCCAAAACAGAAAAAATGTTGGTAAAAGGAAGTGTGCTTGGCCGTTACTCCAGCGCGAACAATGAGAATACAATACATGCTGATGTTAATCTCGCCGGAAAAAGGTGGTCCCTGTTATCGTCGGCAACATTCAGCGATTTTGAAGATTTGAAGATGGGTAAACATGGTGATGATAGTTACCTGAAGCCGGAATTCATCGAAAGAATCAACAATATTGATAGCATACGGATTAATCCAGATCCCCGCGTTCAACGATTCAGCAGGTATAGCCAATTGAATTACGTGGGGAAAATTGCTTTTAGGGCGACTGAAGACTTGCTTCTTCAATATAGTTTCACCTACGCAGGTACAAGCGATGCTGCCCGCTATGATCGCCTCATTCAGTATCGCCAGGGTCGGCTTCGATATGCTGAATGGAATTATGGCCCGATGTTGTGGCGTATTCATACTTTCCAGGCAACACATACAAAAGAGAATGGATTATACAATGAATCCAGGCTCGTTTTGGCTTATCAGAATTATGAAGAAAGCAGAATCGATCGCTCACGGGCCAGCAATTCCCGTAGAAACCAACAGGAAAACGTTGCAGCATTCAGTGCTAACTGGGATGCTTTTAAAACTGTTGGCAGAGGAGAGATATTCTATGGATTGGAGCATGTAAACAACAAGGTTCATTCCACTGGTGTTACAACGAACATCAGTAATGGATCTTCAGCAGCATCTGTTAGTCGCTACCCTGATGGAAGCACCTGGAGCACGACAGGCATCTATGGAAGCTATAAAATAAATATACTTCCGAAACTTACGTTTACTGCAGGTATCCGATACAGTTATAATACACTTGAAGCAAAATTTGACAGCACATTCATCAAGTTTCCTTTCAAGGAGGCTTCGCTGAATGAAGGAGCTTTTACCGGTAATATCGGTTTGGTTTACAGACCAGCCGATACATGGCAGTTAAGTGCGAATCTTTCCAGTGGTTATAGAATGCCGAATGTTGATGATATCGGAAAGCTGTTTGAAAGCACACCAGGATACGTTACAGTGCCGAATGCTGATCTCGAATCGGAATACGCCTGGAATTTCGAATTAGGTATTGCGAAGAAGATAGCTCAAAAGTTTAATGTCGAGTTGAACGTCTTTCATACAATTTTAAACAATGCGATTGTTCGTCGACCATCGACATTAAATGGGAACGATAGTATTTTATTTGATGGGACTTTGAGCCGCGTCGAAACATTGCAAAACGTTGCAAAGGCAACCGTATTTGGAGTTCAGGCGAGTTTGGAATTCTATTTTACTCCGCATCTCTCTTTTCAAACACATGCCAACTGGATTAATGGTAAAGAAACTGATGACGTGAACAATGTACAGGTCGCGCTTCGCCATGCTCCACCATTTTATGGAAGCAGTTTTTTTCGGTACCGAAAAAATAAACTCTTCCTTGAAGCGTCTTCCTTCTACAATAGTGAAGTAAGCAACGAGGATCTTGCGCCATCGGAACAGGTGAAAACGGATATTTATGCGAAGGATAAAGATGGTAAACCTTATTCACCATCGTGGTATACGTTCAACTTAAAAGCTTCTTACCAGTTGGTAAAGAATCTATTACTTACTGCGGGATGGGAGAACATAACTGACCAACGCTATCGACCGTACTCTTCGGGGATCGTGGCTGCGGGAAGTAATGTGATCGTTTCAGTGAGAGTTGGGTTTTAGTCAGGATGGAGGATGAAGTGTGGAGTATGGAGGATTCCATATTCGATATTCTACATTCTATATTCGATCTTATTGGTGAGGCTTTTTTATTGGAAAATAGTCGCGGCAAGCAGCACGCAGATCACAACTTTTGTCTAAATTACAGGTCACCAAAGGCAAATTATGACCGAAGAAGCCATTTTACAAGGCTGTTTACAAAATCACGCGGCGAGTCAACGAGAACTGTATTCAAGGTACAGTCCGAAGATGCTGGCTGTTTGTTATCGTTTTGCTCATAACAGGGAAGATGCGGAGGATATGTTGCAGGAAGGATTTATCAAAGTGTTCTCGCAGATCCACACTTTCCGGAACCAGGGAGCTTTTGAAGGTTGGATTCGAAGGATTGTTGTCCATACCTGCATTAACCACCTAAAGAAGAACAAACGATTTAACGAAAGCGTGGATCTGATTCATGCAAACAGCCTTCAGATTAGAGAAGAGTTAGTTCCGTCGATTGTACAGGCGAAACAGATCGTTGAATGTATTCGTTTGCTGCCGATGGGCTACAGAACAGTGTTGAACCTTTACGCGATTGAAGGTTACTCGCACAAAGAAATTTCGGATATGCTTGATATTGAGGAAAGCACAAGCAGATCACAGTACACAAGAGCAAAGCAAATGCTTGAAGATATTTTATTAAGAAAAAAGATCATCCAAAAGCAACCGGACAAATCGAGCTGGTTCAAGATAGCCGCCGGAGACCGATAAAATCATTATCCCAATCCTTTGAAAATCTAACCGTACAAACACTAACTAAATGGAACGTCGTTTTTATAATGAGGATTTTGAATTTGAAGAACTGATAAAACAAAAATCAGATCAGTACAAGATATATCCTTCCGAAAAAGTTTGGAAAGGTATTCATGGCACTCTTCATTCAAATCGTCGTTGGTACCTTTTAAGTTTAGCATTTTTTCTTGCCGGAATTAGCTATGTCGCAGTTGATCAAATCACAAGTCCGGCTTCTTCTAAACAAGCATCCAACAAGTCTGCATCTGAACCATTAGCCGACAATAGCAAAAATGCAGTTGTTCTCCCGTTTACGCCTCCAGCAGCCCCACCGCTTCGTAAAACCCGTTCAAATTTTCGCGAGCGTGGATTGGTAGTTCCAATGAAAGAAATTCCGGTTTTGGCATTGGTTGAAACTGAAAAACTAGATTATACTCCAACTTCGTCGCTGGATCCTCGTCCGTCTGAGTTAAACAACGATGAGCAAATCGCTTCCACACAGCGAAACCTGGTCCCATCTAAATTAGCACAGCCGGCCATATCGGATCGTGAACTGTTGCGGGCAATTGTAGGCAATGAAGAAATTGAAGATTTTTCAGAAGTGCTTAATAACATTGCTCAGCTCGATTCCATCTTTGACGATGCAGACAATGCACCGGAAAAATTGATGATCGCCAGCAACAACGAAGCGGGAGACCAGCAACGAATCAACTGGCTCCAGGAAAATGCGGTGTATGAACTTACAAGACCAAAATTAAAAAGAGTTAGCTGGCAGGTTACAGCTGCTCCAACAATGAATTATCGCAGGTTGACTGGCAATACGAAAGACGCTAGCATCGCTTCTGACATAAAAAATATTCCAATCTCCTTGAATATCTCAGGTGATGTAGAAAAGCTGGTAAACCACAAACCAGCCGTTGGGTTTGAAGTTGGTGCGGGCTTTTTATATGCAATCAATAAGCGGTTAACATTTAAAAGTGGCGTTCTTTTCAATTATTCACGCTACGATATCCAGGCATACAGCTCTTATTCTACCGAGGTCGCCACAATCGCACTCAATAATTTTTACGGTACTAACCCGGATTCAATCACCAATTTCACCCGATTCAAAAATTTCAGCGGGAATGCAGTGAAAGATCTGGAAAACAAATACTACCAATTATCAGCACCAATCGGTGTTGAGATTCTTGTCCTCGGCCGTGGACGCCTTCAATTGAATGTTGGTGCTACTATACAGCCCACTTATCTGATCAATCGGGACAATTACCTTATTACAACTGATTATAAAAACTACACCCGTGAACCATCACTGGTTCGTCGTTGGAACGTTTACACTGCTGCAGAAGCATTTTTATCCTACAAAACACGCGGCTTGCGTTTCCAGTTGGGACCACAGGCGCGTTACCAAATGTTCTCTACTTATAGCGACAAATACCCTGTGCAGGAATTCCTGTTGGAGTACGGTCTTAAGTTCGGGATTAGTAAGTCGATACACTAGTATGTAATGTGCGAAATGTGCAAATGTGCAGATGTGCTAAATTCTTCCTGTGCATTCTCGTAAGCTTCTTATCAAACTGGTTCCATTTGCCACCATCACAACTATCAGTACCATACCGTTAATCTGAAATCTGCGAAATGGGCAGATGTGCTAAATTCTTCCGGAGTATCAGTAAGCTTCTTATCTACTCGCTTGTTGGGCCACGATCGTAACAATTAGTGCTATACAGCTAAT
>JACMLR010000041.1 GCA_014379515.1 Chitinophagaceae bacterium | reverse complement strand
TGATGCCTCCCTGTTTCTACAGGGAGGCTTTTCTGTTCGTATACTAACAGGCGTTATTAATTTACAATCGTTAACAATTTATTTATTACAATAACTAGGAAAGGCCGGGTTACTTTTTATACCTTCGCGGTATCAATAGATATAAAACGCAGTTGCCAATCCATTCGCGTTTATATTTTCTCTCTCTAACAAGCCACTGTCATACTCTTTCGATTTTTGCCTGAAATTTCTATCTCTTGCTGACCAAAATGAAAAGCTTTTGCTGCCTAAACTTTTCATTAAAAACTACGTATATGAAATCGCAAATGAAATTCAGTGCTATTACCGCTTTTGTCACCATTTTATTATTGGTAGCAACATCTAGTCTTCAACCTCTTAGTGCACAGCGCTCAGCCATTGCCGTTAATGGCGAAGGCAAGCCTGAACTCCAGGTAAAATTCATCGGCTCTACTGGTGACTATTTATTCTTCGAGTTGGTTATGCAACAAGGTGATGATTCACGTTCAAGCCTCCGTATCCGCAATGAAAACGGAAGCGAACTTTATTCAGAATCAGTGTTCCTGAGAAATTCTGTTCGCAAACTTAAAATTGCAAAAGACGAAGCAGAGAAAATTGAGTTCGTCTACAATACTTCACGTGGTGAAGTAAGAAAGATGGTAGAAATCAAAATCAAATTGCAAGAAGCAATTGAAGTAAAAGATATTACGAAACTATAATCTGTCTAACAGACATCAACTCTTTGAGGGCTTATAAACAATGATTACGTCCCCTATTTCTATAGGGGACTTTTTTTGTGGGGGGATGTTTTGAATTTAGGAAGTGGAATAAAGAATAAAGAATAAAGAATATAGAATATAGAATGTCGAATATAGAATTCGGTGTCAACAATCGTTTATTCATTGATTGCTGACAAGCTGATTATGAATTCAATCTAAAAGTTGACCTTATATGGCTTGAGAAAAGATTTTGATGAGGTTCGCTATTCTATATTCTCTATTCTATATTCGACATTCTACACTCAAACTCTACACTTCCCCTAACGCCTTCTCAATGTCTTCCAAAATATCCTCGATATGTTCCAACCCTGTTGAAATGCGGATCAAGCCCGGAGTAATTCCAACGGCTGCGCGTTCTTCCGCACTTAATTTAGAATGGGTTGTTGATGCAGGATGTGCCGCAATGGTTCTGCTATCCCCGAGGTTATTAGTAACAGATAATAATTTCAATCCATTTAAAAACTTTCTGCCACCTTCGATACCGCCCTTTATTTCAAACGTTAAAATTCCACCACCATTGCTCATCTGTTTTTTTGCAATCTCGTACTGAGGATGGCTTTCCAGGAATGGATATTTTACTGATGTAAGTTTAGGATGGTTTTGAAGCGCTTTTGCCAATTTCAATGAATTGTCTGCATGTTTTTCCATCCTTATAAAAAGCGTTTCGAGGCTTTTTGTAAGAATCCAGGCGTTGAACGGGCTAAGAGATGGTCCCGTATTTCTTATAAACAGGTAAAGTGGTTGAATTAATTCTTTTCGACCAACTACAACCCCGCCCAGCACGCGTCCCTGGCCATCGATAAATTTCGTTGCAGAATGCAAAACGAGGTCAGCACCAAATGAAATAGGTTGTTGCACTGCTGGCGTTGCAAAGCAATTGTCTACAACAAAGAGAATATTACTTTTTTTGCATAGATCCGCTACGTACTGAAGGTCGATGATGTCGAGCCCAGGATTCGACGGCGTTTCTACATAGAGCATTTTTGTATTTGGCCGAATCAATTGCTCAATATCTTCCGGCTGATTCATATTGAAATAGGAATAGTCGATGCCCCACTTAGGAAGATACTTAGTGAGTATTGTATGCGTTGATCCAAAAACTGCAGACGCAGAAATGATATGATCACCTTTCGAAAGAAATGTCATAAACGTTCCGAAAACGGCCGCCATTCCAGTACCTGTCGCAATTCCGTCTTCTGCACCTTCTAATGCTGCAATCTTCGCGATGAATTCGTCAACGGTTGGATTTGAAAATCGCGAGTAAATATTTACGTCGAGTGTGTCATCGGCAAATGCTGCCGCCATTTCTTCCGCTGATTCATAAGTAAAGCTGCTCGTCAGGAACAATGGAGTGGAATGTTCTTTCTCACCGGTTTGTGCGGTTTGAATTCGAATGGCTTTAGTTTCTGGGTGCTGTGACATATTATTAGATCTCGTATGATTAAGACTGTTGACCGATTTCGTTGCCGTTGAGAATTACACCGAAAGTAATAGCTGTTCCGCCGCGACGAAGTGTTTCTGCTACCGAACAATATTTAGTAACAGACAACTCGGCCGCGCGATAAGCTTTCGCAGGCTCAATTGGGCCAGTGAGTTCGAATACAACATGAACAGTTTGCCAGATTGAAGGTTCCTTGCCTTGTTCCCTTTCACCGTCGATGTTAATCTTCAATCCCGTCACTTCCTGGCGTTGCTTTTTCAGGATGCTAACAACATCAACACTACTACAACCACATAACGCGGCAAGTACTGTTTGCATAGGACGTAAGCCTTTCGCTGTTCCGCCCTGATCGATCGGAATATCGATTTGCATTGTATTGCCTTTCTGATCGGTGATCGTCATGCCAAAATCTCCGTGCGTGCGCTCTGCATTTAATAGTGCCATTGAGAAAATTTAGGCAGCGAAGATACATTATGAGCGTTGATTGGATTTGTGAATTCGGGAATTCAACAACATCAAGCTGATGATTCCGAACGCTCGTTTGTACGATAGATAAGCTTGAGGTAATACTCACGAAGTCGCTGAAATTGGAGAAGAACCACAATACTTAACAGGAAGGTCAGGAAGAAGTTAACTGATATGAACGCTGAATATTCAAAGGCTAACAAGAGGAAGGCGGACAACCGAATCAATTCGACCTCAAACACCCATTTCTTTTGTTCCATAATTGCTCCGCAATTGATGAGCGTTAAAATGACGATAAGACCCCAGCAAACCTTGCTGCTTAATGGAACCTGGTGTTCAAAAGCGATAAACAAAGTGAGACCAACAAGCAAGAACAGGAATTGAACAATCACGTATTTATTCAAAGGCTGTGTAATTGCTTTTGGGTTCCGGCGGATGTGAAATATTTCCTCTGCCCTGTGTCGTAATGTAGGCTCCAGGGTTTCGGGTTTGGCGATCAGTACCCGCAATTTATTAAGTAAGCCACGTTTGGATTTCATTGCCAGCCAAAGCTCTACTGCGAAATGCAGATGCTGCCGTAAAAAGCTATGCGTTTGCAACGGGTGCGTGAGGCCAAATTTTATTACTTCCTTTTCATCTTCTTTCGCAAATGTGCCAAACAGCTTGTCCCATATAATAAGAACGTCACCATAATTTCGATCCAAATATTTTTCATTGCTGGCATGATGAACCCGATGATGTGATGGAGTAACGAGTATGTATTCAAGAAATCCAAGCTTTCCGATTGTTCTTGTGTGAATGAAGAATGGATAAAGCCCATGCACAAGCAACAGGCTTGTAATCATTGGTGCAGGAAAACCGATGAATGGGAGAACGCACCAAAAACATGTTCGTGCGATTGCCTGCAATACAGTGATTCGTGCCGAAACAGTATAGTTGAAATCTTCGCTTTGATGATGCACAACATGCGCCAGCCAAAGAACATTGATCTCGTGTGCAAGTCGGTGATACCAATACCAAACAAAGTCGGTCAGCAGAAACAAAATAATCCAAACACCAATACTCGCTTTGATCGAAAAAAGGCCATGTTCTTTTTGAATGTAATCATAAACAAAAAAGAAAGCCCCCGCAATAAACACATCGGCTAATCTTTCTGCAATGCCGATGCTGATGTTCGTGAGTGAGTTGTGCATGTTGAAATATTTCCAGCCTTTTGATTTTGCGTAGAAATATTCAATCAGCATGAATCCAACAAACATCGGAATCGCAGCGAACAAATAATTAATTTGCATAGCTGCAATCACTTTTTTGCCAGGCGAACACGGATCTTCCTGTTGTCGCCCGTAATTTTTTCGACCGAGGTTTTGAAATCACTGTGCTCAATGGTGATCACGACCGGTAGTTCCTGCCAGGTATTCAACGTAAACTCTCCGCGGCTGTTGGTCAGAATTTCTTCGGAACCCTTCACAACATAAACATGCGCCCGGTCAACACCTTTCGCCGTGCTGGCATCAACAACAACCCCTTCCAACTGAAGTGGTCGCGTTCGCACAAAATCAGAATATGTAAACATCATAACCGGTAATATATAAATGAGAGTTGCAAATTTGGCAATAAACATATGGAATGATTAAAAGGTGATCGAAAATTCATAAGCATCTACAATAACAATGTAAAAATAACAAAAATAAATTAGTCTATTAATTTGGTAGACTAATTATTTTATTTATTTTTGTAAAAGTTCTTACAATAACTCTTATCAAGAAAGGCGGAGGGATATGGCCCGACGATGCCTTGACAACCTGTTATAATTAACAAGGTGTCTCATCCATCCGCCGCAGGGCGGACAGATAAGTCGCGATCATTTCGCTAACTCCTCTTTCGGGTTAAGAGTTCAATGTTTTTTAATCTTAAAAATCTGAAAGATGAGTTTCATCACACAAACGCAGCTACTGCACGCTATTCCTTCTGATCCGTTGACTGGTTCTATTTCTATTCCCATTTATCAAACGGCAACATTTGTTCAGGAAGCTCCCGGGGTAAACAAAGGGTATGATTATGCAAGAAGTGGCAATCCTACCCGAACCGTTCTTGAAACACTTATCGCGAAATTAGAAAATGGCAGTACCGGCATTGCTTTTGGCAGTGGCCTTGCTGCAATTGATTCCGTTTTGAAATTCCTAAAAAGCGGAGACGAGATCGTGGCAGTCGACGATATCTATGGAGGCGCATTCCGTTTGTTCACTCACGTCTATGAAAAATTCGGGATCAC
>JACMLR010000040.1 GCA_014379515.1 Chitinophagaceae bacterium | reverse complement strand
TTGCTGTATATCGCAACATATGCTCATGGACTGGTATACTATGATATCCAAACAAAAAAACTTCAAGAACTAACGGGCTATAAAACTCGCGAGTACGCTTTTTACCTTGACGGCCTGGGGTTATTCGACAACAAACTATATGGAGTATATAATGGCGACAGTACTAATCAGAAAAACGGAACAATCTATTACACATTGAGTCAAGACGGTCGCTCTATTACAGATGAATATGTTTTACAACAGGGACATCAATCGATGAAAGAACCGACGACCCTTGCAATCGGAAATGGTGTTTTATACCTTCTTGCGAATAGCCATCTTGCAATATATAATGCCAATAAAGAATCATTGAACGGAGTGTCGACAGGTCTTCAACCGGTTACTATACTAGCGTATGATCTCAAACGTTAATAGCGTGCATGGCGACTTTAGCGGTCACTAATAATTGACCTGTATGCCGTTGAGCATGCTCCGCTGCATGAAACAATAAACCAAGAACGTTCGACGGTATCATCTTTCTACCAACTGCTCGTGGCGATAGTAAATCAGCTTCATTGAATGTTTTTACTTGACCAAGCGCATTGTCAACTTCACGTTCATAAGCATCGATAAGTGCATCGACAGTCAGATTATTGATTTTAGTGCCTTCCATTTTTAAAAGATCTAATTGCTCTGGTGAAAGTTGCTCGCCGCGCGCATAGGTCAGCAAACGATTAGTTACTCCCTTCAGATGTTGGAGATGAAAAGCGACGGATGCAAGACCAGCCGGCTGATCCCAAAGTCTTTCCGTAGGAAAATCTTTCAATGCATCCCTTACCTCCATCACTGATTGTAATAATGCGTGTGCTACAGGTTGTAACAATGCCGGAACTTCCGGGACGGGGCCTCTCAACCAGTACTCTGTTTTATCCATTCGTAAAAATAACAAAGAAGTAGATCAATTGAAAAACACGGCCATAACAACGAGTGCGATAAACCCGGTGATTGTTACAAACTGGCGCCAGGAAAAGATCGATAACCAACGGCGCCGGTAATTTCTCCAATCGTCGGGTATGGTATTGGAATGCCAGTTATTAATAATGTTGTTGATCGGCACATTACCCTTCACAGCAAGCAACATATCCGCAAGTGCAGCCAGGAATGAAACAATTGCAAGTAGCAGCGCTGGAGTTGTGCCCTGAACTATGGCAAATATGAGAAGTGAAAGAGAAGAAACCAGATAGCAATAAAAGATCGGCCGGTAATTTTTCTGAAAGGAAGCGTCTGTCAACTTTCTAAAAACGGTATATGCAGTGGCGTCCAATTGAAGTTGAACGTTTCTCAAAGAAATCAAATAGGAAAATGACTGACTTACGATAAGGCCATGTACAACAATCGCAATAAACAGATTGATTTTAATTTCCATGATTCCGTTTTAAGATCCCAAAGATATCTCGCAGATAGAGTCTTAAATAAATAAAAAGATGAAATGTTTTTTTGATGCAATGAATTGGGCGAACACTCATTTCCAAAATAAAAAAAACCCCGCCACTGGCGGGGAAACCAACTATATGTATCACTGAGAAAACTCTTTATTGAATTGAGAGCGCAATTGCTTTGCTACCATTTGCATCAATCCATCTTACACTATAAATTCCTTTTGGAATTATACCAAATTGAATTGTTGACTGCATTGTTCCCTTCTGAACCGAAACTTGTTTTATTATAGCTCCCTGCCCATTGACCAGTTGAATAAGTTCATGCCCGGTCGCGATCGAATGATTAACTCTTGTATAGCTAACTGCTGGATTAGGAAACGCCGATAGTTGCTGAGTGCTTACACCAAAATCAACCAGTGCGATATTGCTGTAAGTAAAGGCGCCATTTGCATCAATCATCTTCAAACGCAAGTATAATTTACCGTTTACACTTGATTTTAATGTATGACTGTACGATTGAACGGAAACACTATTGCCAACGGCTTTCACGCTATCTACCGAATGAAAAGATTGCCCAGTCGAGCTTGTTTCAATCACGAAATATTTACTTGCAGTTTCTGAAGTTGTTTGCCAATTAAGTTGGACACCTTCTTTCTTCGCAGTTGCATTAAAGTAAGTAAGCTTTACAGGCAAAAGGCTCGTTTGAACGTCAATCGTATTATCATTGTATGCAACAAATGCGACATCACTTGTACCGTTCAACTCTATTTTGAAATAAGCAATCTGACTTGAATTTGCAGGCGTAATTCCAAATGAGGAAAAGTCAGCGGCCCAAAGGCGAACAGCGCGATCTGTTTTTATATAACCTGACTTCAAATCCATCGGGCGAGTATTCGCTTCGTAAAAATCAGCGGTCCAGTTGCCAACAGGTAAAATGGTATTTAAAACAATATCAAGTGCATTACCGACACGATTACCGTTAATATCTAAAAATTGGTAACGGTCAAAATGGCCTGATGCAGCATCGGCAATTTGAGTGATCAAAAGATCAGGTATACCGTCATTGATCGCAGTACTTTTTACATTCGTTATTGGCAAAATCATATCTCCTGAAGGCAGGTTAGCCACACATGTTCCAAGGTCAAGTCCTTTAACACCATCGGTTAGATATTTCGGAATCGAGTTCTCGGGCCGTGGGTCGCTAGCACCGTTACCAATACCATCTAGCAGTTCGCCCAAACCGATTTTAGTATTTCCGTTAACGGTTCCGCTGAGAGATTGCATAGGCAATGCACGGAAGTCGGAAGGAATAAACGATTGACCCGAAGTCGTTAACCTGGCGTCATTCACCCCAGTAGAGTAGCGCTTGTTATTAAACGTAAATGCAAGAAGGTTATGGCTATTATCAGGTTTCGTTGAGTTGATCGCCATGCTTCCACTCTTCCATAAACCGCCATAATCCGTAATAACTTCGCTTACAGAAAACTGCGCCACTGCAGATGCAGTGAGGAGTAAGATCGAAATCAATAAGGTGTAAAAATGTTTCATAAAGGGTACGTTCAGAGGTGATACAATAACAGGTTATGTACAAGTTTCCAAAGCACGGGCCAAAGCATAATCCACCGTGAATCAATCCGTTGAACGCATGCCAGTTCGTGAATTCTTCCAAGATCGGGACGAGAAATTCCTGACTGGGAAGGGATGCAAATTTGCGAATTACTAATTGCGAATGAAATACAAAACTCCTCGCCGCGATAATCGTTTAATCCAAAACCAGGAGCGATGAGCATCCTGTTCCTGTTTCGAGGGGCATGAAGAATTTCTCCTTGTATTTCCACAAGCGTAAGCCATCGTTCCATCCGTTCACCTTTCGATAGAGTACCGAAATATCTGAAAGGCGCCCATAGATAAAAAGGAATTGAGAATAAGCTGATCGCAATTTTGGTCTGCCCACAGTTCTTGAATTGTATCGATCAAACGGTTTTAATATGACCACACATGATAATAGCAATGAGGTACGTCGATAACAAACCATCCGGATAAAATGATTACATCAAAATTAAAAATGGTTTTATCGAAAGATTTACGTTGCTCGATTAATTATCTTTCTGCCAAACTCCTCGTATGTCCCCTATTTCCTGGCCTGGGCGACCCTATTGGTCGTTGACTGAACGATTTTTCTTTCGTTTCTTCTTTGTCTATTTTTTGATTTACATCGCACCATGGACCTGGATTGAATACATTCCATACACTGAGGGTTTACTCAATTTTTACAATGATATTGTCGATCGTATCATCGAGGGATCCAATAGGTATCTGTTCAAAACATATAAAGTTCTGGTACACCCAAATGGGAGTGGTGACACATCGTATAATTGGACACAGTTTTGGTTGTACTTGCTACTAGGTTTTATCGCGGCAGCCGTTTGGTCTGTACTGGATCGCAAACGATCCAACTACAATCGAATCGCCTATTGGTTGCGCATTATCGTTCGGTATTTCATCATTATGAATTGCTTCGGTTATGGAATTATCAAGATGTATTTCCTGCAAATGATTTTTCCAAACTTCAGCCAGCTCGCCACTCCACTTGGCGACTTCCTACCCATGCGGTTTTCGTGGATGTTTATGGGTTATTCGGATGGTTACCAATTTTTTTCAGGAATGATGGAAGTAATTGCCGGATTATTCCTTTTGTACCGACGCACTGCGACGCTTGGTGCTCTAATGGCTGGCGGAGTCTTTTTGAATGTCTTTGTCATGAACCTTAGCTATGACATCCCGGTGAAAATTTACTCTTTTCATCTGTTCGTGATGTGCATTTTCTTGCTATCATTTGAACTGGGCCGAATTACTCAATTCTTCATCTTCAACAAACCTGCGGCAGACGGAAATATTTACAGTGTTCG
>JACMLR010000435.1 GCA_014379515.1 Chitinophagaceae bacterium | reverse complement strand
TCACCGGAGCAAATTAAAGTTTTTGACTATTCCAACCTATTACCGTTCTGTCGTATTTGTCGGATGATCAGAATACACACCATCATACCAAAAAAAAGACGCAGGCGAACGCCCACGTCTCAAAAAAACAAACCAAAAAACCAAACAGTTACTTTAATAGATAACCAAATAAACCATCTTGCTCATCGTTCGGACCTGCTGCAAAATATAACCGGTTGGGATCGATGGTAGAGGTGGCTGGTGGAAAACTGATCTCCCACAGTCCGTCAATCGCAACAATTTTATTATTTACTTTCAGTTGATTTATAAACTTTCCCTCAAGGGTATAAGCGTTGATTTTTCCATCTCCGAAGTTCCCTACAAGGATGGCGGGTTGAGCTCCCTCTCCAGAAAAGAAACTGCTTGAAGCAAGGGCAACTCCCCATGGCGCATTTAGTTTCCCGGCAGTAGTAAAACGTTTCAAATGAACACCAGCGGTTGAAAATACATTTACAATTCCGTTACCAACTTCTTTCACCGCTCTTCCATCAGCGCCAACTTTTGTGTACATGACAAACAATTTGTCACCAAGCAAACGAATATTGAAGGGAACGTAACCAGCCGGCAGGTTTGGATCGGTAAAAGTCATCGAGGTTACAGCAGCGAATGTTCGATCGAAAACATCAATAGAACCTTTCAAGGCGTTGGCAGCATACAGAAAATTCTGGCCGTTGTGAGTTGCAAGTGCAAGTCCCACGTAAACTGCTTGTCCAACATTATTTTTAATCAGCAGCGCATTTCCGCCTGCGGCGGGATTCCATCCTGAAATAACACCATCGAGATTCACAAAAAGAAAACGTGCGGCCTGTCCGTTTGAAAGATGAAAATCGGTGGTAACAGAATTGGCCACTGTTCCAGTTGGTGTTCCGCCAGTTGGTCCCGCAGGCGACGGAATATTTACAGGAGCAAGTACCTGGACGCCTTCGCGATCGTATACAAAACTGCGCCCGGAACCTGCGGCACTGATCCAGGGTGTACCAGATGCGCTAAAAGAAATCCCCCAGGCATTTAGAAGATTTGGCTCAACACGATTTGCACCGTAGGTGGAATTGTTCGCCACGAGATTGAACTGGCGAAGATTGCCCAGGTCTTTTTTCGGATGACCATTTCCGGGATAATAATCTCCCAATTTGTGACAGGCAGAAAATAAAATTAATACCAAAACACTGAGTAAAGCGCCTTTGAAAACTCTGGCGCGGAGCATTGCTTTTTTCATGATAAACTGATAAGGTTTTTTGAATGAAGACCAGGCACTCGATGGTACCGGTCTGTTTATAATGCTGCGAAAGTAAATGGAGCCGGAAAACTGAGCAATGGTATAAAAGTACTACTACCGGAATAGCGCGCTGAAGACAGTGTTGGTGATTCGTTAATTCAATCAGGGCTTTCGTTAAGCGTGGGCGAATGAATGCATATATCCAATCGATATTTGAATACCATTCAGCAATCAATCAAATAAGAAAGAAAAATCATCATCATGAAAAAGATCGGAATAATCGGCGCCGGCATCAGTGGCCTTGCAACAGCGAAAGCATTTAAAGAGCGGGGATATCATATCACTGTATTCGAAAAGGCTGGTGACGTGGGTGGAGTTTGGGAGAAGTCACGCTCCTATCTCGGTGTAACAACTCAAACAACCAAAAACGAATATGCGTTCTCTGATTTTCCGATGCCTGCTGATTACCCGGAATGGCCGACTGGTGACAACATGAGCGCTTATCTCCGAAACTATGCAACACATTTCGACGTATTGAAGTCGATTCAATTTAATACAGTGGTATTGAATATGGAATACCGCGACAAGCAATGGATTGCTGAAATTTATGATATTGAAAGTCAGAAAACAAACGTTCAAGCTTTTGATTTCATGGTTGTGTGTACGGGAACTTTTCACGAAAAATATATGCCGGCTTATCCTGGAATGGAAGATTATATAGCTGCCGGCGGCCAGGTACGTCATAGTTCGGAAATAAAAGATGATTCGGTTCTGAAAGGAAAAAAAGTGGCGGTCGTTGGATTTGCAAAATCTGCAACGGACATTGCAACACAGGCCGCAGATGTATCAACCTCAACCACCCTTCTTTACAGGAAAGCGCAATGGAAAGTGCCAAGGTTTTTTGGGAATAAAGTGAACCTAAAGTATCTGTTATTCTCTCGCTTTTCCGAAGCATTCTTTCTTCCTTATCGAAAGACAACGTTCCAGAAATTTCTGCATAGCCTTGGCAAGCCGATGGTCTGGATGCAATGGCGGGGGATTGAATTGTTGCTGAAGAAGCAATTCAAATTGAAAGAATGCGGAATGATTCCATCGCACCCTATCGAGAATCAAATTAGTTGTAGCCTTGGAATTGCACCAGTTGGGTTTTATGAAAAAATTCAATCGAAAAAAATAACGGCAATTAATACAGAAATTGATCGCTTCACATCAAATGAGATTGTTTTAAAAGATGGTCAAAAGATCCGTCCGGATTTGCTGGTGTTTGGAACCGGCTTTCGCCAAACGCTTCCCTTTCTCAATAAAAAACATCAGCAATTGTTGAGAGATGAACAAGGTCAATTTCAATTGTATCGAAATATCTTAAGCCCGAAAATTAAACGATTGGCGTTTGTCGGTTTTAATTCGAGTTTGTTTTCGACATTAACGTCTGAAGTTGCAGCGAACTGGCTTGCGGAGTATGTGAATGAGTCAATTGTGCTTCCATCTGAAACAGTGATCGAAGCGGAATTAAAAACCATTCGCGACTGGAAGAAGAATGTTCGGCCAATTGCTGCAGAGTTTAGCGGGCTTTGTGTTGCTCCATTCAATTTCCAGCATTTGGATCAGTTGATGAGGGACATGGGATTACGAACTTGTGCAAGCCGCAACGCTTTTTACGAATTTTTCAAACCGATCAATCCAAAAGATTATCAAAAACTGCTGGGAAAACTAAACCGTAATAAAATTGAAACCCGCACGGTACGTCCAATTGCATCAATGATCAGCCGCCAGCGAACCGAATCTATTTTATCGGGTAGACGAGACGCCGGTACCAATACCCCAATCGTTTAGTCGCAAGGGCAAGGGCAAATGATGTGTATTAATTCAAAAGTCGGGATGGACCAGGCCCGGAAAGGGCGTAAATTGATAGCCCAGGGCGACAGCCGTGGGTAAGGCAAACACATGACGTCAAGCCTCGAAGAGGTGTAACCAAAACTATTGTTTCATTAATGCCATCAAAAAAACCCGACATTGAAACCTTCACTCCTGCGAGTCGACAAGACTGGCGGAAATGGCTTACAAAAAACCATCGTTCGAAACAATCGATATGGTTGATCTATCACAAAAAAACCTCAACAAAGCCAACAATTACTTATTCCGATGCCGTTGATGAAGCACTTTGCTTCGGATGGATCGACAGCACAACAAAATCGATCGATAGCGAAACTTACATTCAATATTTCTGTAAACGAAAACCAACAAGCGTCTGGTCGAAAGTCAATAAAGCTAAAGTTCAAAAATTAGTTGATCAAGGCTTAATGACAGCAGCAGGTATGGAAAGCATCGAAATCGCGAAACAAAACGGCACATGGTCAATCCTGGATGACGTCGAAGAAGTAAAGGTTCCGCCAGACCTTGCAAAAGCGTTTCGGTTGCATAAAGGGTCAAAGCAATATTTTGAAAGCCTGAGCAGATCGACAAAAAAAATTCTTTTGCAGTGGATTGTTTTGGCGAAACGTAAAGAGACAAGGCAAAAACGTATTGATGAAATAGCGGAACTAGCCGGGATACAATTGAAGCCGAAACAGTTTCGATGACTGACTGAGACTACACGGTATTTATGTAATCATCATGTCCGTATTTTGAGATATACTGGCGGACTCGACATGGAGTTAGGTTCAAATGAACTACACCGAGACATCAACACCAATTCCTACCTTCGTCTCCTATTGTTTTCCCCCATCAATGAACTATCTACAAAAAGGACAATTTCACGGCCAAACCAATAAAACGATTCATCTCGATGGGATCATCATCACCGATACCGAATACACTCATGATAAAGTCGACTGGCACTACCACGAAAACGCATATTTCACCTTCATACTCGAGGGAAATGTGATTGAAGGAAATAAGAAAGAAAAATATAACTGCTCCGCAGGAAGCCTGCTTTTTCACAATTGGGAGGATGCACACTACAACATCAAACCAAAAGGTTTCACCCGCGGCTTCCATGTTGAACTTCAACCAATGTGGTTTAATGATATTTGGTTGGATATCGATTGCCTGCAAGGAAGCATCGACGTTACAAATCCCGACGTCAAGATTTTGTTTTACAAGATTTTCAAAGAGTGTAAATCTTATGATGATATGTCTGCACTCGCTGTTAGGGAATTATTGATTCGGACATTCACACACTTGCGCGGAACCACTGAAAGCCGCCCTGCACGTCAACCACAGTGGGTGGATACGATACGGCAAATATTGCACGATGATTGTTGCAGCACCTATTCACTTGAGGGATTAGGCCAAACGGGCGACATACATCCAGTACACTTATCTCGTGACTTCCATAAGTATTTTCATTGTGGCGTTAGTGAATACGTCCGAAAACTAAGAGTTCAAAAATCCCTAACCCTACTCAGCAATGCAACGTTGCCGCTAACAACGGTAGCGCTCGATTGCGGCTTCGCGGATCAAAGTCATTTCACCCGGTGTTTTAAGGAAATGATGCAAATGACCCCTTTCAAATACAGAAAGTTACTGCTGAGTTAAACCGGCCCAACGTTAATCTCATTCTATTTTTATTAGTTGTGCTAAACTAGCTTTGCTATTCATCATCGCGATATTTAATGAACCGTTTTATCTTATTCAGTTTTCTTGTTATCATATCCACTTTAAAAGCATTTTCCCAGAATGGTGACATTGTACAAACAGAAGGCATAACATCCAAACTACATCGTGAAAATGTGGGCAGGATATTTTTTTCGTCGAAGCAGATACCTACCGTTGCACTAAAACCAACTGACTTTCTTCAAACTTACCAGTTGACAAATAAGAGCGACTTATTTTTCATCGCGTATTTTGGAAACTCGATCACCAATTACCTGCACAAACTTGCCCCGAATTTGTCGGCCGATTCGCTTGTTAAGATTGGCAATTACCAGTTCACCCTTTATGTAGACGATAAATTAATCTATCAAAGCAATCTATTGCCGGGTGCACCTCGGGCGCAAGTCCAGGATACTGCAACCTCAATCAACAAGCCATTGATCGATAATAAAAATAGTTATGGAATTTGGAGTGAATCGTTTTGGAACCGCTTCTTAAGATCCGGTGGCGATACTGTATTAACAGAAGGCAAGCACACAATCAAGATGGAGATTCGACCTTACATTAATAATAAGGTTATTATCATCGGCAATTTAATTGCATCCGGCACGCTCAACCTGATCGTCAAGCGCAAGCCAGTAATCAATATTCAACAAATTCGGTTAACATCAATCAAACCATACAACGGCTTTGACGTTTCAAAAGAAAATTTCGACCGAAACAAAATCAAAGAATTAAAAGGAAATATTGAAGCGGGGGTTTTTAAAAAAATCTCCAGCATAGTTGTTATCAGGAACGGAAAAATATTGATCGAAGAATATTTTAACGGCGCAAGTCGCTCCACACTTCATGATCCGCGCTCAGTTGGCAAATCATTTGCATCAACAATCGCGGGAATTGCGATTGATAAAAAACATCTGGGTGGTACAAATCAGCAATTGTCCGAATTTTATACATTGAGTAACTTCAAAAATTACAGCGAAGCAAAATCCACTGTTTCGCTCGGGGACTTGCTAACAATGAGCTCGGCTTTTAGTGGCAACGACGACGATGGAAACTCTCCCGGAAACGAAGAGAATATGTATCCAACGGAAGATTGGGTAAAATTTGCACTCGATCTTCCGACCAGATTTGATACATCAAAAAAACAATGGCGATACTTCACTGCAGGCGTCGTTCTGCTGGGAGATATACTAAATAAGTCTGTCCCCGACGGATTGGAAAAATTTGCTCATGCCAATTTATTTAAGCCACTAGGTATTACTAACTATCGTTGGCAATACACGCCTCAAAAAGTTCCAAACACGGCGGGAGGCATACAGATGAATGCACTTGACTTTGCAAAGTATGGTCAGCTTTACAAGAATGGTGGTGCGTGGAAGGGACAGCAAATCCTATCAAAGAATTGGGTAGAAGCCTCACTTGAAAAGCAAATCCAAATACCCGGTCGCGAGAATGAATTTTATGGATACTTGTTTTGGAATAAGTCCTTCCGCATAAACAATTCATCCTATGAAGCATTTTATTGTGCAGGGAATGGTGGAAATTATATTTTGATTTTTAAAGATCAACCATTGGTAATAGTGATAACGGCGACGGCATATGGTCAATCTTATGCGCATCCGCAAGTGACAAGAATCATTGAGGAATTTGTGTTGCTGGCTGTGTTACGGTGAAATACTGAAGTCAGGGCGGGTAATCTCCAGCCCTGACTGTGGATCGTTTACTTTAGCCCCAGCACTGCAGGCATCGCGCCACCAATTTCTAACCCTGCGGTAACCGAAACTGCGACATCCAAAATTTTTACACTGTGTTCTACTTTTCCAATGTTGCCACCCGCAGAAACTTCCGTCTTGATTCCGAAATCATTTACCTGCCATTTACCCGTTGATTTATTTGGGCCGATTTTAATAAATTCTTTTACCGAGCCACTGATGTTTGCCGCCACAATATCCTCATCACCCAAAACAAATTTTTCTCCCAGGCCGGCACCGACTGTAAACTCTTCAAATGAACCATCTTCATGATACTTCATCCCAAGCTCCAGGAGCAATCCTTCCCCACCGTCAACACTCCAGGAATTACAATCCCACTGGAGACTGGCAACCCCCATTCCTAGTTGTCCCTTAAAATTGGCGCAAAATTCATCCTCCCAAATTTTTAGCTTGCCACTCTTTGCTTGCGCAGGCTCCTCAAACTCACATCGCTGTTTTGAAAGCATTGGATACTCACTTAAGATACTCGATATGCCTTTTAGAAAAGAAAGCTCGATGGACGGAAAAATATTGCCCCTGCCTTCCAGCCAATAGGGACCCCAGTTCGCATAGTCGCGATAAAACCTACGGGTAATATATTCAGCGCGCTGGGCGTATTCATTGACTAACTCCGACAATGAGTTAAGATATTTCCCGGTGATACCATTGATCTCCTTACACCGCGCCAACTCGATAGCCATAATTTCCGCCTCATCGCCACCTTCACCTCCTTCTAATTTTTTCAGCTTATCCGCATACTTCTTCGAAATCGGCTTCACATTATCGTTATAGGCCGTTTCTATAACTTTCTTGCGATACTTGAATGCGTCCGCTTCGTCAACTATCTGTTTTTGGTACAATTCCATTGCATCCATTACAATGTATTGGGCCTTCATCCGGAGTGGTGAAATCATCGGATTAAACGATTGGGGCAGGGCGGCGGGCGAAGTTGATTCAATACTCGAAATGGTCATAGAAATTGATTGCTTTTCAGCGGCCAATTCAACATTGAAGTATTCGAGGTCATCCAATGAAGATGGCATTGCTGGCATGCGGATCCGCTTAAGAAGCGGAAACTCCGGTGCAGGCAAACGGCTCATTATTTCCCCAGGCTTCACTTTGTTGTTTAATTGTTTCAATATCGAAACAAGTTGCTGATCATGACTTGACGTTAACGCCTTCGTTCCATGATCCTTCGCCTTTTGAACATCTCCTTTTTTGAAATAATAAATACAAAGAATTTTATTTGCTGTTGGATGAAGGCTGTCTTTTTTTACGCATTGCTCCAGCCACTTGACAGCAGTAACGGGATCACCCAGCCGATAGTACGCATTTCCCAGGTTACTCAAAATGGTGGATTCATTGGGCTTTTGCCGATTCCAATATTCGAGCATTGGAACTGCTTTCTCGGGCAATCCGCCCATTATCAAAAATGCCGCGAAATTATTTGCCGCAAGCACATCTGTCGGACTAGCCACCACCGCCTTGCTATAGATGTATAAACTTTGTGTGGGTGAATTCTGTAACCAACTCGCCAGGCCAGCACGGTTCAAGTCTCTCGATGATTTTAAATTTTTACTTATGAGGAACTCATCGGCTGATTTTTTTTCTGCTGTTTTAATTGAAGTCGAGATGGAGCTATGCAGTTGTTCCACATACGTTTTGTATGATTCTGCATTTAATGGTGCTGGTAATTGATCCAACTTAGCAGTTCTCCCTGGTAGTTCGATTTCAATTTTGGGCGGTATTGAATTTCCGGCTATTTGTACTGTAGGAATCATTGAAGGTTTCATGCCGACCGGAACGGTAAGCGGAGTGAGCTTCGTCAGC
>JACMLR010000434.1 GCA_014379515.1 Chitinophagaceae bacterium | reverse complement strand
TTTAACCAGCTCTTCGACTTCTTCATCAATTGTGATAACAGCGTGTCGGTATGCGTTTAATTTTTCTTCGGAATCATGGGCATGTTGCTCGATAAGAAATTTCAGATCTCCAAAATCGAAATGACCGAGAACGAGGATCTCACCACCAGAAAGAAAATCATTGCTTTGTGTGTTTAGAAATGAGGCAAGAAAAGCGCTCCATGCAGAGTCTGCTCCCCCGAGTCCGAAATTGCCCCGAACGCCAATGTCTTCGGGAATTCCAAAAATGACATATTTGATTGAAGGATTCGTAAGAAGGTTTCCCAATTCCGCAGGAGAATGAGGCGTTTTCACCTGTTCACCCAACTTTGTTTCAAATCTCCTGATGCGAGTAAAGTATAGAACGTCTTGCTTGTTGTAAAATTTGAAATGTTGCATGCATTCAATTATTAGTTCAATTTAGTGAAAGAAACTTATTCTTCCGTTAGCAGCCTTTTTCGCGGTCGAACGAAATCCATTGGGTTGGTTTTGAAATAACGCCAGAGGATTTTCATGAATTCGGGATAATCACGAAGATGAATTCCACGGGATTTTACTGCAACAGTAAACGCCAAACTAAAGCTCACGAGGAAATTTAAAAACCCGATGCCAAGCACACCGAAAAAGACAGTTACCAGGTACCATGGTTCAATATTTTTTATTCCTATTTCAAACACCGCTATCCCGGTATTGGCGGCGGAAATAGTAATGTGGCGAATGTCGAACGGAATACCAAAGATTTTTTGAATCATCCCCGCCATCCCAAGCATGAAACCAAGCGAGACGTTACCAGCAATCGCACCCGCATTCTTATCGATAAAAGCGGCAATCTTATCGAGCCGCGCTGGCAAAATTGATACTTTCAATGTCGGATGCTTCTTCAGCCGATCGGGTATGCGTGCATACTGAATTTTGTTTTGGACATACCCCGCAATGATCCCACTCAAAAAGAGAAAGCAGCCGGTGATACATGCGTATAACAAAGCAAGACTTTTCCATGGGTGTTGATCCTGCAACATCTTGTAAGCGCCCGCCTCGTCGGCAATTCGTGCGCCTGTAAGTTGATTGTAGCCCCAGGCCAATAGAAAACTAAGCGGAAAGACAACAATTAGGTTTCCAAAAAATGAAGCGATCTGGCTTCTCGATACTTTTGAAACAGTAATTGCAAGATTGTACAAATTGGGGGCACCTGTACTTTTCCTTGAATCCAGCGAACCGGCAACGGCACTCGCAGTAAATGCGGGTTGTTTTGTGGCAAGAGTTGATTTTGTTTGATCAATCAGTATGAAACCGAAACTGTAGTTGACGCTATAAAAAAAGCCTTGCCAGAAAGGCGCCATTGGCAATTTGCCAAGCAGGTTTTTAAAAATTGCAATGAATGAAATAATAACACCACCCCACATAGCACTCCCAATCATTGTCCAATACTCCAGGCGTGTATTTGTAATATACTGCCCTCCTTTCGATCCTTTGTGTTCCGCAATTCTGTATGCCAAATAACTAAGACCACTCGATAAAAAGTCCCGAATACTATTTTTCCTGTTTTCATTTCGCACAAGGCCCAAAAAAAGATCAACAAATTTTCCTGTGTCAAACTGATGATCTGTATCCAGTACGTCGAGCAATAGATGCATGCGTTCAAGCCGGCTGGAAAGAATCAATAAAATATATGTTTGCGTCAGGCTTGCACCTTTCAGCGATAAATTTTCACGAATGTGATCAATCGCTTGTTCGCAGACCTCGATACTCTGTTTGACCTGGGTGAATATAGCTGCGGTATTCGTAACGTTCGCATTATTCAGTAACACCTCTTCCGCTTCATGCACTTTATAATTTTGTTGCACGAATGGATTGTCGGAAAAATCTTTAGGAATATACTTCGCCACTTCTTTTTCCAATCCAAGTTGAGCAACCTGGAAAGAAAGAATTTTTAGAGAACTTAGTAATTGCTCCTGCAGCTCTTTATTTTCGACATTAAAAGGAAGCCCGGCTGTTTCGAAAAACTGTATCCAGTTACCCCGGGAAATTTTTTCTAGCCATTCAATATCATCTTTCCGGAAAAACACCCGGTTAACAACATAAAGGAAATCATCTTCATCCTGCAAAGGCGGGAGAATTTTATGCTTTAACCGATTTCCAAATTCTTGCCAAAAACTCCTGGAGACCGGAATACCACTTTCGGTAATTGCGATCGTCAGGTCTGTATTGATTAATTGCGAAAAAAGTGCGTGCCGAAGATTCGTCAGCAGTAATGGATATTGAAGTAAAAGCCGGATAGCCTTTTGCAAATTCTGTTCAGGATCCCTGCTGCCCTTTGCAGCGCGAGGCCGGATATCATTAAAAAAATGAATGAGAAATTGTAATCCATCTTCGGACTCCCGATTGTCGAGTACAGTAACACGCGTGGCTGCAGATTCAAGAAAATTGCCAGTCATTTTTTTCAGAAGCATGACCGAAATTACGAAATAGCTTGCCGCAATTAGGGAAGAACGATTTCTCCTTCGAGAAGAACTTTATCAATGAGGTTCGAACCAAAGGCATAGGGTAAGTAAGCCAGCGATGGAATTTGTTTCGTGATAATAAGATTGGCCTTCTTTCCCGGTGCGATCGACCCCACGATTTCCTGCACGTCCATTGCGCAAGCACCATTGATCGTTGCTGCATTGATTGCTTCTTCGGGCAGCATCTTGAGTTGAATGCAGGCCATTGAAACAACCTGGTTCATATTTCCTGAGGGAGAAGAGCCAGGATTATAATCAGAGGCAAGTGCAATTGCACAATTAGCATCGATCAATTGACGGGCTGGTTGAAAGTTCATTCGAAGGAAATACGCAGCTGTCGGTAACATTGTTCCAATCGTCGCTGAATTTGCAAGACAGTTGATCGCGTGTTGATCCATTGTTTCAAGATGATCGACTGACAATGCACCAACTTTCACACCCGTCTCGACACCACCAGAGAGGTTTAATTGATTCGCGTGAATTTTTGGTTTCAATCCATGCCTGATACCTGCGAGACAAACTCGTTCAGTTTCTTCGGGACTAAAAAAGCCGGTCTCGCAAAAAACATCGATAAAGTCTGCCAGTTGCTCATTTGCAATAACCGGAAGCAGCTCATCAATCAGCATGGAAATGTATCCCTCATGATCGTTTTTGTAGTCTGGCGGAAATGCGTGAGCACCAAGAAAAGTTGATTTGATCGTCAATTTTGATTCGCGTTTCAGTCGTTGAATCACGCGTAACATCTTCAACTCTCCCTCCACGGATAATCCATAGCCGCTTTTTATTTCGATTGCACCTGTACCAAGCAACGCAACTTCATTTAATCGCTGCGTAGCAGATTCAACCAATTCCTCTTCCGACGCGAGGCTTAATTTGCCGGCTGAATTCAGAATTCCCCCACCCTTTGCCGCAATATCTGCATAACTCAACCCTCTTATTTTATCGACAAATTCTTCTTCACGGCTCGTAGCAAAAACAAGATGTGTATGACTATCGCACCACGATGGTAACACATATGCGTTTCTTGCATCGATTGTTATATCCGCGTTTGGTGGAATTGAAGTTTCGTGACGACTAAAATCTGCAATGAATCCATCTTCAATCAGCAACCATGCATTGTGCAACATATCCATCGCGCGAAGCGAGTCTCCACGACGAACATTATTGTCGGCTGTTATTCCTGCAAGACAACCAATGTTCGAAATCAGTGTTCTCATTTACGATTGGTGATTTTATATTTCAAAGCAGTCATCAGTATAAAATTTATCTTCTCAATTGGTAAATCGGCGGCTGGATCTAATAACAGTATTTTCATCCGTGCACGTTTCTCAACAATCAAATCAGGATGATCGATGCTATTTCCATCTACAATACCAAGATAGGGCTGTTTGAATTTTTTATGAATCCACAAGTAACAAAACATTTTGCCATCGCAACAAAAAAATGGCATACTGTATTTCCATGCTTCAGAAATGGACGGATGAAGCTGACTAATATGAGTTCGCAGAAATTGCAAACAGGATCTTACCGGTTCGTCTTTTTCGAAATACCAATTGTCGATGGGGCGCATGAGAACGGTTAATGATAAAGTGTATAGTTACTTCGGTTGAATTAAATCCCAGAGATTCCCATAGATATCCTTGAAAACGGCGACAGTTCCATAAACCTCTAAGGCAGGCGGACGAAGGAACTCAACGCCAAGCTCCGTGTATCGATTATAATCCCGCCAAAAATCATCCGTATAAAGGAATAGAAAAACGCGACCGCCCGTTTGGTTGCCGATGCTATTTCGCTGCTGTTCATTACCAGCCTCGGCCAGGAGAATCTTACAATCAGTTTCGATAGCACCCGGTGGAGCTATCACAACCCAACGTTTAGTGGGGCCCAATTCCGTGTCTTCGACGATCGTAAAACCGAGCATGATATAAAATTCAAGTGCCCGATCATAGCTATCTACCACGATTGCAATACGAGCAAGGAACTGACGCATTGGGTCTAAGTGTTTTATTGCAGACGAATATCAGTTGAGCTTTCGTAAATTCAAAATTGTGATTGTCGAAAAGATCATGTTGTTGATTCTCCCCAAGGGGGAAAATGTTGGGGATATTGGACGGAAGAAAGGAGTTGTTTTTTTGCGTTAACCGCTGTAAATGAGGAAAGAACAGATTTATCATGACCTCCAGCAAAAAAAACTTACCTTCGGCCCTTTACGATTGGAAAATATAACGTAAATCCAGTCGCAATCAACATTAAATTTTTACGATGACCACAGAAATGATTGAAAAGTTTCTCGATTCAAAAAAAGACAAAGAATTACCTGTAAACATTCATTTTAAGGAGAGGAATATGGTTTCCGGCCTTTTTATATATGGCTCAGATTATAACGAACTCAAATCAAAGAATTTCTGGCGTATTGTGAGTAAGATGCATATGAACGAATGGCTTCAGACAAAGAATGGCAATTTAGCGAAGATCTACAACGGTATTTCTTTTACGAAATTGACCGAGGATAAGCACAGTTAAGGTTCAGAAATTCTTCATCACTTACTTTTAAATCTATTGACATGTTTGGATTAACATGGAAAAAATATTTGCCCGTTATCGCGATAATGATAAAACGTTCGGCTAAAGAAGAGCAAACGTTAAGTCTTAACGGAACTGATTTTCGCCGTGCTGCAGCTGGCCGGAAAATCCGATATAGTTTTTCTAATTTACAATTGAACAACGGCCGCATAAAAAACTCTCTCACACATTCTCCGCTAGCCGTTGAGTTTGGCCAACTTCTCGCAGAAGATATGCTTACAAGAAATCTTGTGAAGGGAAACCAATTTGAGTTTTCTATGAACAATGATTTTCAGTTACGCATCAAAAACGTAGCTGCAGGTTTAAGCGAAGTTCCCCAGGAAGGCGCGACGGAAGAGAAATAAGCAAATTGCGAATTATGCAGATTTTCAAAATGCAGTCATTGGATTAGTCATAGCTGATTACAATGTCTGAGCTATGTTCCGGGTTGGTTGTTCTAATATCCCCATTCTATCTCTCCATTTTAAATAAAAAGATTTCGCCCCTACAGGGCTGTAATCAAATTTTCATTCCTTACCCAGGGCTTCGCCCTGGGCTGAAAGATTACGCCACTTCGTGGCTAAGAGATCGAGAAAGTATTTCCCCGTGTCTATTAAATGTGTTTATGCGAATCACCACCGTTTGCGCAAACGTCTGTATTCGTTAATATTTTTGATGCGAATCAACAGCATGTTTCGCGAGGTTTGTATTCATTCGGTCTCCTATATTCTACATTCTATATTCTATATTCTATATTCGGCAT